>NZ_JBFUEP010000058.1:0-23603 GCF_056403895.1 Pedococcus sp. P2_E5 | reverse complement strand
GTTGCACTCCTCGACGACGACTCGGCCAAGGCGCGCCTTCGCGTCGAAGGTGTGAAGGTTCGCGGTGCGCGAACGGCCATGGGCAAGGTGGCGCAGAAGCACGGGGCCGACACCCTGATCATCGCCCTTCCGCTGGCAGAGGCCCGCACGATTCGCGAGCTCACCCAGCTGGGCGAGGATGCAGGTCTCGACGTCCTGACCCTTCCTCCCGTCCGCGAGATCATCGGCGGCCGGCCGACCGCCGGCGACCTGCGCAACGTGGATGTCGCCGATCTCCTGGGCCGACGTCCCGTCGAGCTCGACATGGCCGTCATCGCCGAACAGATCGCGGGCAAGCGGGTCCTCGTGACCGGGGCCGGTGGCTCGATCRGGTCGGAGCTGTGTCGCCAGATCGCCCGGTTCGGTCCCGCGAAGCTGTTCATGCTCGACCGTGACGAGTCCGGACTCCAGTCGACGCAGCTGAGCCTGCACGGCAACGGCCTGCTCGACAGTGACGAGATCGTGCTCGCGGACATTCGTGATGTCGACACGATGAAGCACGCATTCGAGGGATCGCGCCCGGACATCGTGTTCCACGCAGCTGCCCTCAAGCACCTCCCGCTGCTCGAGGCTCACCCCCTGGAGGCCTGGAAGACCAACGTCCTCGGCACCATGAACGTCCTCGAGGCGGCGTCTCGGGTCGGTGTCGGCACCTTCGTCAACATCTCGACCGACAAGGCCGCCAACCCCATCTGCGTCCTCGGCTACAGCAAGCGCCTCGCCGAGCGGATCACAGCGGACTTCTCCCACCGGTTCGCGGGTCGTTACGTGTCGGTGCGGTTCGGAAACGTCCTCGGGTCGCGCGGTTCCGTCGTCCATGCGTTCACGGACCAGATCCAGCGTGGAGGCCCGATCACGGTCACCCACCCTGACGTGGAGCGCTACTTCATGCTCATCCCCGAGGCCTGCCAGCTCGTGCTCGAGGCCGCCTCCATCGGCAGGGACGGTGAGGTCATGGTGCTCGACATGGGTGAGCAGGTGAAGATCATCGAGGTAGCGAACACGTTGATCCGGATGTCCGGACGTCGCGACATCGACATCGTCTACACGGGCCTGCGTCCCGGCGAGAAGTTGGGGGAAGAGCTCTTCTCCACCGCCGAGGACCCCATGGCGACCAGCCACGCGCTAGTGTCCAGCGTCGACGTGCCGTCCATCGAATGTTCCGACGTACTCGGTGTCCGTCCCGCCAGTCATGAGTCGGCGGCGGAGTGGATGCGACGTGAGGCGCAGGTCTCCGGCGCGATCGGTGTCACCAGCTGATGGCGAGAATTCTTCTGTCGCAAGCCCACGTGACTGACGTGGAAGAGCGATACGTCCTCAGCGCCTTGCGTTCGGGCTGGGTGGCACCCCTCGGTCCCGACGTCGACCGCTTCGAGAGCGAGGTGGCCGACCGTGTGGGCGTCGCGGGAGCCCTGGCGCTGTCGTCGGGCACCGCTGCGCTGCACCTCGCCCTGCTGGACGTCGGCGCCGGGCCGGAGACGTCCGTGGTCCTGCCGTCGATGACCTTCGCCGCCAGCGCCAACGCGGTCGCCTACACCGGGGCCGCACCCGTCTTCGTGGACTCACAGAGCAGCGACGGTAACGTCGACGCGGAGCTCTTGATCCAGGCCGTGGACACCCTTCTCGATGAGGGAACCCCGGTGGCTGCGGTGATGTCGGTGGACCTGTTCGGACGCTGTGCCGACTACACGTCCCTTGTCGACGAGCTCGCCGTACGCGGCGTCCCCCTCATCGAGGACGCCGCAGAGGCTCTGGGCGCCACGCTGGACGACACCGCTGCAGGCGCGTGGGGGCAGGCCGCTGCCCTCTCCTTCAACGGCAACAAGATCATGACGACGTCCGGCGGCGGGATGCTGCTCTCCGACGACCTCGACCTGATCGCCCGGGCCCGCTACCTGTCGACGCAGGCCCGCCAGCCCGTCCCTTGGTACGAGCACACGGACATCGGCTACAACTACCGGATGTCCAACATCCTGGCCGCGCTCGGGCGTGCGCAGCTCAGCCGCCTCGACTCGATGATCGCGCGTCGCCGCGAGATCCGGTCGACCTACGTCGAGGCGTTCGCGGACATCCCGGGGCTGCGCGTCCTCGGGGAGGACGGAGCCCCGGGTCACACCGACAACTGCTGGTTGACCTGTGTCATCCTCGATCCCGAGGTGGCCGCCGCCCCGGCGGTGATCAAGCACCTGGACGGAGCCGACATCGAGGCCCGCCACCTCTGGAAGCCGATGCACAGCCAGCCGGTTCACGCGGACGCCCGCGCCTTCGTCACCGGCGTCTCCGACGAACTGTTCTCGAACGGGGTCACCCTCCCGAGCGGGTCCATCCTCAGCGATGCCGACATCGCCCGGGTGGTCGACGAGGTTCGCTCGGCGACCGGCGCGCGCTGATCATGACCGGATATCCGGGCAAGCGCGCCCTCGACCTGACGCTGACCTTGCCGATGCTGCTCCTTTCGCTGCCGGTCCAGCTCGTCGTCGCCGTCCTAGTTCGGCTGCGGCTCGGCTCACCGGTGCTCTTCCGGCAGCCCCGGCCCGGCTTGGGTGGCAGCTCCTTCGAACTCATGAAGTTCCGAACCATGCGCCCTGTCGACCCCTCGCGCGGGTGGACCCACGATGCCTCCAGGATGACTCGACTCGGCGCGCTGCTGCGCTCCACGAGCCTTGACGAACTTCCCACCCTGTGGAACGTCGTTCGCGGCGAGATGTCTCTGGTAGGCCCCCGACCGCTGCTCGTCCAGTACCTCGAGCGCTACACCCCTGAACAAGCGCGTCGACACGATGTCCTTCCCGGACTCACCGGCCTGGCACAGGTTTCCGGACGCAACGCCGTGACGTGGGAGGACCGGTTCCGCCTGGACGTCGAGTACGTCGACCGCCAGTGCCTGTCGCTGGACCTGTCGATCCTGCGACGCACCGTCGGTTCGGTGCTGCGCCGCGAGGGCATCAGCGAGGATGGCGAAGTCACCATGTCGGAGTTCACCGGGGGACGCTCGCAGGACGGCCACCAGTGACATCGCCGATCGTCATCGTCGGCTGTGGTGGTTTCGGACGGGAGGTGTGCGACGTGATCGATGCCGTCAACGCAGTGTCGAACACCTGGAACCTGCTGGGCTTTGTCGACGTGACGGCCGGGACCACGGTCAAGGGGGTTCCGGCCCGATGAGGATCGCATTCGTCACGCAGTGGTTTCCCCCGGAGCCAGGCTCCCTGGTCGCCACTGCCATCGCCGAAGGGTTGGCCAGTCGTGGGCACGAGGTCCACGTGCTCACCGGCTTCCCGAACTATCCCACTGGCGAACTGCACGAGGACTACCCCCTCCGCCCGTATCGGCGGGACCAGCTGGGCAGCATCACCGTGCACCGCGCACCCTTGTATCCGAGCCACGACAGGTCGGCTGCGCGCCGCATGGTCAACTACCTGTCCTTCGCGTTGTCGGCGACCGCAGTCGGATGGACACGAGTCCCGCGACCGGATACCTGGCTCATCTACTCGTCCCCAGCCACAGCAGCCGTCCCGGCGCTTCTCTCCCGCTGGGGCCGATCGGTTCCGATGTCGCTGATCATCCAGGACCTGTGGCCGGACAGCGTGACGCAGAGCGGCTTCGTCGGCGGGCGTGTGGTCAGGGGCGTCGAGCGTGCCCTCAACCGATTCTGCCGCTGGTCCTACCGGCGGGCGACCGGCATCGGTGTGATCAGCCCCAGCATGCGCCACATCCTCGTGCAGCGAGGGGTACCGGACCACAAGATCTTCGACACCCCCAACTGGGTGACCGCCGAGAGGGCGGTGTCGTCCCGTGAGGCTGCCGCCGGCCCTGCGGCACCTGAGCAGTGCGAAGCCGATCGGACGGCGCTCGGTCTGCCTTCGGGCCGGCTGTTCATGTACGCCGGAAACATCGGCGAGATGCAGGGCCTCGAGCCGTTGGTCTCCGCCTTCGCCAAGGTGCCCGCGGCCAACCTGGTCGTGCTCGGAGACGGCGTCGCCCGACAGCGACTGGAGTCCATCAGGGACCAGACCGACGCCACCAACGTGCGTTTTCTCGGCCATCTGCCGTCAGACCAGGTCGGCGCCTACCTGCGCGCCTCCGACATCCAGATCGTGTCCCTTCAGGACACTGCCCTCCTTCGTGCAACGATGCCCAGCAAGACCCAGAGCGCCCTTACCCACGGCAAGCCCGTGCTCGCCCACGCGGCCGGCGACGTGGCGGCACTCATCCGTGACAACCACGTGGGCGCTGTGGCACCCCCCGGCGACCTCGAGGGCACGGTCGCAGCCATAGGCTCTCTCGTCGCGGCAAGCGACGCCGAGTTGACGGCCATGGGCGCAGCCGCACGCACGCTCTCGTTGGAGCAGTTCTCGTCGCAGGTCGGTCTCGACCGGCTCGAGGCCATGCTCMTGGCCGCAGACAGACAGGGAAGGACGTAGAAGTGCACCTCGACAACCTCAGCGGGGCCACGGTGGCCATCACAGGCGGGACGGGGTCGTTCGGCTCCACGATGGTCACCCACCTGCTCGAGCGGGGTGCCGCCGCGGTGCACATCCTCAGCCGCGACGAGGCCAAGCAGGACGCGATGCGCAAGCGCTTCAGCGACTCGCGCCTGCGCTTCTTCCTCGGCGACGTCCGCGACCGCGAGTCGGTGGCGGGCGCCTTCGTGGACACCGACTTCGTCTTCCACGCGGCGGCCCTCAAGCAGGTGCCGTCGTGCGAGTTCTTCCCCGAGCAGGCGGTCAAGACCAACGTCATCGGCAGCCACAACGTCATCGAGGCTGCCGCGGCCGCGGGGGTGCGGTCGGTAGTGTGCCTGGGCACCGACAAGGCGGTCTATCCGGTCAACGCCATGGGTATGACGAAGGCTCTGATGGAGAAGACCGCTCAGGCCTTCGCCCGCAACCATCCGCACTCGTCCACTGTGGTGTCGACGACCCGCTACGGCAACGTCATGTACTCCCGCGGCTCAGTCATCCCGTTGTTCGTGGAGCAGATCCGCAGCGGCAGGCCACTGACCGTCACCGACCCGCACATGACGAGGTTCCTCATGTCACTGAGGCAGTCGGTCGACCTGGTGGAACACGCCTTCCTGCACGCCGAGTCCGGCGACCTGTTCGTTCGCAAGGCGCCCGCGTCCACCGTCGAGGTGCTGGCTCAGGCCGTGGCGGGGCTGCTCGGGATCGAGGCCCCCGAGGTACAGGTCATCGGCACGCGGCACGGCGAGAAGCTCCACGAGACCCTGCTCAGCCGTGAGGAGATGACCAAGGCCACCGACCAGGGTGACTACTTCCGTGTCCCCCTCGACGCACGAGGTCTCCAGTACGAGGTCTTCGTCGAGGAGGGCGAGCAGACCGTGGCCGAGCACGACGACTACACCTCCGAGAACACCACTCGCCTCGACGTCGCCCAGACCCAGGCCCTGCTCCTGGAGCTGCCCGAGGTCCAGCGCCTCGTCCAGGATCTCGGCTGATGCGCATCCTGCTCACCGGCGCCGCAGGCTTCCTCGGATGGCACACCCGCACCCGGCTGCGCGCGACGACTGACCACGAAGTCGTTCCCGTCACGCGGGAGAACTGGGACCAGCTGGCCACGCTGCTCGGCGGGGCCGACGCCGTGATCCACGTCGCTGGCGTCAACCGTGGTGACCCCGCCGAGGTCGAGGCCGGCAACGTGCGCCTCGCCGAGGAGCTCGCGTATGCCGTGCGGCAGCACGGCGCGCCCGTGCGGGTCGTGTTCGCCAACTCGATCCAGTCCGGAAACGGGACGCCCTATGGCACGGGCAAGGCGCAGGGGGCCACCCTCCTGGGCGAGGCGACCACGGCGGCGGGAGGGCATTTCGTCGACGTCCTCCTTCCCAACATCTTCGGCGAGCACGGCCAGCCGGCATACAACTCGTTCGTCGCGACCTTCGTCGCGGCGGTGGTCCGTGGCGAACAGCCGCAGGTCAACGACCGCGAGGTGGCCCTCCTGCACGTCCAGCGGGCTGCGCAGGCGCTCATCGACGCGCTGGTCACGGCCGAGGTGTCCCTGACCCCCGCCGGGACACCCACCTCGGTGGGCGAGGTCTACGCCCTGCTGCGCGAGTTCCACGAGCTGTACGCGACCGGTGACATCCCGGTCCTCGACACCGCCCTGCGCGTGGACCTGTTCAACACCTACCGGGCTGCGCTCTTCCCCGCCCACTACCCCATCGCGCTCACTGCGCACTCCGACGCCCGGGGGCGCCTCGTCGAGACGGTGCGCGCCCACGGTGGTCAGGGCCAGACCTTCGTGTCGACGACCCGGCCAGGCATCACCCGGGGGGAGCACTTCCACCTCGGCAAGGTCGAGCGCTTCGTCGTGCTCAGCGGGCAGGCCAGGATCTCGCTCCGGCGGGTGTTCCACGACGAGGTGGTGTCGTTCGACGTCTCAGGTGACTCCCCGGCCGTGGTCGACATGCCCACCATGTGGGTGCACAACATCACGAACACCGGCGACACCGAGGTCACGACGCTGTTCTGGACCCACTCGCTCTTCGACGCGGAAAACCCCGACACCTACTGGGAACCCGTGGCTGACGTTGCAAAGGCGGACGCATGACCAAGGTGATGACCATCGTCGGGACCCGCCCGGAGATCATCCGACTCTCGCGGGTGATGGCGCGACTCGACGCCACCGTCGACCACGTCCTGGTTCACACGGGTCAGAACTACGACTACGAGCTCAACGGGATCTTCTTCGACGAGCTGGGTATCCGCACGCCGGACCACTTCCTCGAGGTCGACACGTCGAGCCTGGGCCGGGTCCTCGGCGAGACCCTCATCAAGGCCGAGCAGGTGCTGCTCGAGGAGCAGCCCGACGCCGTCCTCGTGCTCGGTGACACCAACAGCTGTATCGCGGCGATCATGGCCAAGCGGATGCGAATTCCGGTGTACCACATGGAAGCCGGCAACCGTTGCTTCGACGAGAACGTCCCGGAGGAGACCAACCGGCGACTGGTCGACCACGTCGCCGACTTCAACCTCGTCTACACCGAGCATGCGCGCCGCAACCTGCTCGCCGAGGGCCTGCACCCACGTCGCATCCTGCTGACCGGCTCCCCGATGAAGGAGGTGCTGATGCAGCACCTCGACCAGTTCACCCAGAGCACCATCCTGGGAGACCTCGGCCTGAGCCCGCAGGGCTATCTCCTGGTTTCGGCGCACCGCGAGGAGAACGTCGACGACCCCGAGCGGCTCGGCGCGCTGCTCGACTGCCTGGTCGCCGCACACGAGCGGACGGCCCTGCCCGTCCTCGTGTCGACCCACCCCCGCACCCGCAAGCGCCTCGAGTCGCTGGGGCGCGAGCTGCCCGAGGCGCTGATGTTCCACAAGCCTCTGGGCTTCATCGACTACGTGCGCCTCCAGCAGGACGCCTTCTGCGTGCTGTCGGACAGCGGCACGATCAGTGAGGAGTCCTCGATCCTCGGTTTCCCGGCGATCACCCTTCGCGACTCGATCGAACGTCCGGAAGCCCTGGACGTCGGGGCCATCATCATGACCGGGCTCGACCCGGAGAATGTCGTCGAGGCGATCGAAGCCGTAGCTCGTGAGTCGACCGCCGGCCAGCACGTGCCCGCGGACTACGCCATCGACAACTGTTCGGAGCGTGCGGTCAGGTTCATCCTGTCGACCCACCGCCGCCACGAGCAGTGGTACGGCCTGCGGGCACGCTGACCCAGCCTCGCCCGAGCCCGCGACAGCGGCTGACGCCCGAGCCTCATTCTCTTACGTTCGCCAGCCAACGCGCGTCCGGCGAACCACCAGAACGGCCAGTTGTGCCACCATCTGCAGTCGCGTGATGGCGACCTTGTCGAGACGTCTGCGGTGCTCGGGCGTGAGATTTCCCCCGTGGACCCGGCGCAGCACGACCGGCGTTTCCACGTGCCCGACACCGCCGGCCAGCGACCCAGCCAGTGCCAGCCAGATGTCGTGTGCCTCGACGACCCCGGGAAAGGGTAGAAGGGTTGGGGCAAGCCCCGAGCGGTAGGCCATTGCGGACCCGAAGTAGGCCCGCCTGCCCGTCAGCACACCCATGATGTTTCGCAGGGCTCGGCCAGAGTCCTCGTGGCGCAGCCTCGGTGCGGAGGGAGCAGGACCTCCTCCGAACACCTCGAGGTTGCCAGCCACCACGGGATGGAGCTCCAGCGCTGCGGTCAACGCAGCCACCCGCCCCTCGGGCCAGAGATCGTCCTGGTCCGCGAGCATGACCACATCGCCGCGGGCTGCCTGCATCGCCCGCTCGAAGGCCCGCACGTGGCCAGCGTTGGTCTCCATTCGCAGGATGACGATGCGAGCGTCCCGCAACTCGCGGAGCACTTGCAGGGTGTCATCGGTCGACGCGTCGTCGGCCACGACGAGCTCGTCCGCCGGCCCCAGCTCATCGAGGATCGACGTGACCTGATCGCGCACGAACCGGGCACCGTTGTAGGTCGCCATGCACACGCTGATGCGCGGAACGGGTGAAGCGTCGCCCAGCGGCACGAAGTCTCCTTTGTCCGGATCGGGCAGACGTCCCGGATATCATAGGCGCGCGCCGCGCAGTGCGAGGTCGCGCCCCTCACCGGAAAGGCAGCATCCTGTCCATCACGCACGGCGACGTCACAGCGAGCCGCACATCGCGTCTGCTCTCTCATGGCAACGTCGCGAGAGGTGCGACGCTCGCTCTTGCCCTGGCCTTCAGCCTCGCCGTGGCACGGACGCTGGGCGCCCATGAGGCTGGCCCGGTTTTCACCGCGGTGATCGCGGTGACGCTCGTCGGGATGATTGGCCGGTTGGGCAGCGACCAGTACGTCCTCAAACACGCGTCCGCGCTGCGCGCTCGGGGTGCTTTGCGGTACGACACCCTGTCGTGGCCCTGGCTCCGACGCATCACGTGGGCATGCAGCACCACGGCCGCCGTCGTCGTCGGCGGCGTCAGTCTCGCCCTCCACGGGGCCGGTCTGGCCTCGCCGCTGACCTCCTGCCTTTCACTGTTCGCCCTGTCGATCCCCTTCCAGTGCGCGGCCATCCTCAACTCGGCCCTCTTGCGAGCCGTGGACCGCGTCGCGGCCGGCGCCTTCGCCGAGGTCGGGCTGAGCCAGGGCCTGGCGATGGTCGGGCTGCTCGGGCTGCACGTGTTTGCGCGGGCAACACCCACCACGGCCGCCGTCGCCTTCCTGGGCGGGTCGTTGATCACCGCGCTCTGGTCGAGCTGGATGGTCGGCCGCGTCGGCATCCCCCACGGCGACGCGTCGACCGGCGCGGCCCGGCCAGCGGGTGCTGTGAGCGAGATGACCCACATGATGACAACGTCCACGCTCTTCTACACGATGACGTGGATGCCCGTGGGCGCGCTCTGGTCCTTCTCGACGCCGGCGGCGGTCTCGCTCCTGACCGTGGCTGCGCGCTTCCCCAACTTCCTCAGCCTGATCCCCAGCATCCAGGTGACTGCTGCCGTGCCGCGGCTTGCCGCACTCCACCACTCCGACGACCTGGCGGCGGTCAACGCCGGGCTGGCCCGGATCAACCGCGGCGCAGCCGCGATCGCCGTCCCGGTGGCCGTCGCGCTGATCGTTGCCGCGCCGTGGGTGATGGCCACGTTCGGGCCGGAGTTCGGCGCTGGCACCTCGGTTCTCAGGGCGCTCGTGGTCGGGCAGCTGGCCGTGGTGCTTCTCGGCTTCGTGGTTCCGGTGATGCTGTTCGCAGACATGGAGCGCACCGCCGTGGCGTTGACCATCGGCGCCGTCCTGCTCGGATTTCCCGTGGTGTGCCTCGCGAGTCACTACGCTGGGGCGCTGGGCGCCGCTCTCGCCACCGCGGCAGTGATGACGGCACACGCCGCACTGTGCGCCATCGTCATCAGGCAACGCACAGGAATCATGACAGCAATCACCCTCGGCAACCCATGGAGACAACCGTGACCGAACATCGGTCGTCCGGTGGGACTCGCGGGCGTCGCACCCCGTCGGCTCAGCGGAGCATCCGGGGTCCCCGGGGTTTTTCCGCGGCCCCGGTACTGCCCGCGTCCGTTGTGGGCCCCGGGCCGCGCTCCACATCGAAATCGGCCATCAACACCGGGATCGTCCTCGGCCTGGGCGGGCTGTTCGGCTTGGTCGTGCTCATCCTCAGCGGCAGTCCGGCACTCTGCCTCGTCGCGGCCGCCCTGCCTTCGGTCCTTGTGCTCGGGGTCTGGCGCTCCGCGGTCGGGCTCTCCGTGATGGCGTCGGTCCTGCACAACGGCGAACAAGCGACCCTGCTTCCCGAGTTCGCTTGGTACGCACTCCAGTTCGGCCCACTGCTCGCGGCCATTCCGGCGTCATTCCTGCGAGCCCGCGCTCCCCTGCGGGCTGTGGACCGCGCACTGACCATGTCCCTTGGTGCCCTCACGGTGCTCGCCCTCTCCTCGAGCCTGTGGAGCGCCCAACCCACGAAGACGGCCCAGCAGGGCGGCCTGTTCATTCTCGTCGCCGCCTTCCTGATCTCCACCGTCAAGGGGCGCTGGACCGACACTGCGACCGTGAGAGGGGACGTGACGTTCCTCTTCGCGATTCTCGGAGCCATCAACCTGGCCGGGGTCATGTCTGGTCTCGACGGCGCCCCAGCCGCCTTCGGCAACTACGGTCGGTTCCAGGGGCTGATGTCGAATCCCAACTATGCGGGGATCTTGGCGGCGGTTGCCATTGCGCTCGGCGTGTACCTCCTCGCGGAGACCACCGCGCTGCGACGGCTCATGATCCTCGGCCTGTTCGTCATCCATGCGACAACGTTGCTCTGGAGCGGCTCCCGCGGCGCCTTGGCAGCGTTGGTACTCGCTCTGGTGGCGATCTCCCTCGGCCGCGCGGGTCGTCGGGTTCGCCGCCTGACCTTGGGGCTGGGCCTGCTCGCGGCCGTGGTCGTCCCGCTCGTTGTGCCCGTGGCTGAAATCACCAACAACGTGCTGTTCACCCGCGCAGACAAAGGGGTCGACGTCACTTCGGGTCGGCTTCAGATCTGGGCTTCCCTTCTGCACAAGTGGCAGGAGCAACCGATCCTCGGCACGGGCTTCCGGACGATCGAGGAGATCAACGCGTCGACCGGGTTGGTGGCGCACAACATCTACCTGTCCTTCCTCGTCGAGCTGGGTCTGGTCGGGATCGCCATCTTCGGCATCGTGGTCGTGTCCACTCTGGCCGCCGGCGCCAGGCAGGGGACGAGCGCCCTCCTCCTCGCTCCGGCCGTCACCGTGCTCGCCATCGAGCTGACAGAGTCGTCGATCCATGGCTTCGGCAACGCCACCGCGCTGACGAGCTGGATCGCTCTCCTCTCGTGCGCAGGCGCGGGCCGGGCGGCCTGGATCGAGCGCCAGCGGGAGGCGGCAGCAGGGCTCGGCGCATCACCGAACGGCGAGTTCGACATGGACCTGCACCACGCATCCTCCCCCGGGCCGAGCCCTGCGCGCCGGCGACTCGAGGTCCGCGTTCCCGGGGCAACAGCCGGTCGTGGCGACTACCGGCGCTGAGGGCCGTCGGCTGCGCAGTCTCGACGGTCTGCGCGGTCTGGCCGCCCTCGTCGTGGTCCTGCACCACAGCCTCCTGCTCCTTCCCTCACTGGCAGGCGCCTACGAGTACCCGCGATGGGTCAGCTCCGGACCCGCCTGGGCTCTGACGTGGACGCCGCTGCACCTCCTGTGGGACGGTCCGGCCGCCGTCACGGTCTTCTTCGTCCTCTCCGGCCTCGTCCTCACCCTGGGCGCAGAGCGACTGGGCACCGTCCGCGGATGGGCCGCCTGGTACCCCGCGCGGCTGCTCCGCCTCTACGTGCCAACCACAGCAGCCGTCCTGACGGCGGTCGGTCTGTATGCCGCCGTACCGCGGGAGTCTCGCCTCGGCCTGTCCTGGTGGCTGAGGTTCCACGACGCTCCCCTGCCCTGGACCGACGTCGTGAAGTGTCTCGTGCTGGTGACGGGCACGACGAGCCTCAACTCGGCCCTGTGGTCCCTGCGCTGGGAGGTGATCTTCTCGCTCACCCTCCCCCTTTTCCTCCTGCTGGGCCGGGGCGGGCGGGCGGTGGTCGCCGCGCAGGCGACCGCCCTCCTCGCCGCGATGGTCTTGGGTGGGGGGTCACACCTCAGCGCGAGATACCTGCCGGTCTTCGGACTGGGGGTGCTGTTGGCGCGGCAGCTCAGGACACTGGCCCCGCTGGCGGCTCGTCTGCAGCCGCGAGTCTGGGTGGGAACCGGGGTTGTCGGAGTCCTGCTCCTGGAGGCCCCCTGGCTCTTGGGCCCGACCGCGCCACCGCGCTGGGCGATGGTCGCGCCGGCCCTGACCGCCATCGGCGCCACCGTCTGCGTCTGGATGTTCGCCCACTGCCCACCACTGGCTGGTCTCGCGTCCAGGCCCGCAGCGGCGTGGCTCGGAACGGTGTCCTTCAGCCTGTATCTGGTGCACGAGCCGGTGGTCGTCAGTGTGGGGTTCCTGCTGTCCGGCCGAGTCCCGATGTGGTTGGTCGTCCCCGCGGCCGTGGCGCTCGGGCTGGGCGCGGGGTGGGCCTTCCACCGCACCATCGAGCGACCCGCGCACCGGTTGGCGCGACGGGTCGCCCGATCCGGGTGGTCGGAAGTGGCACAGCCCGTGGACGCCATCCCCGCCCAGCCGGAAGTCAGGGCCGCAGAGGAGGATCCGGTCCCTCGGACCTAGGCCAGCTCGGCGACCGCTGCGGCCACGGCGTCGGCGACGCCCTCGGCGAAGACACTCGGCACGATCTCGTCCGCTGTCGGCTCTGGCACCAGCCCGGCGATGGCCACCGCCGCCGCGAGCTTCATCGCCTCGGTGATCTGCGGCGCTCCCGAGTCCAGCGCTCCGCGGAAGATCCCCGGGAACGCCAAGACGTTGTTGATCTGGTTCGGGAAGTCCGAGCGGCCCGTGGCGACCACGGCGGCATACTTCGACGCGACGTCGGGGTGCACCTCGGGATCGGGGTTGGCGAGCGCGAAGATGATCGACGACGGCGCCATCCGCGCGACGTCGGCCTCGGGCACCTGGCCGCCCGACACCCCCACGAAGACGTCGGCGCCCACCAGTGCGTCGCCCAGTGACCCCGAGAGGCCACGCGGGTTCGTCGTCGCGGCGAGACGGCGCTTGTGGTCGGCGAGGTCCTCGCGTGCCGGCGCGACGATCCCTCGCGAGTCGCAGACCACGATGTCCTCGACGCCTGCCCTCGCCAGCAGCTTGGTCACCGCGACACCGGCGGCCCCGGCACCCGAGACGACCACGCGCAATGACTCCAGGGGGCGACCGACCACTGTGGCGGCATTGATCAGGCCGGCCAGGACGACGATGGCCGTGCCGTGCTGGTCGTCGTGGAACACCGGGATGTCGAGCCGCTCCTGCAGCTGCCGCTCGATCTCGAAGCACCGTGGCGCCGAGATGTCCTCGAGGTTGATGCCGCCGTAGGTCGGGGCGATCCGCACGATGGCGTCGACCAGCTCGTCCACCGAGCCGGTCTCCATGCACACCGGCACCGCATCGACGCCACCGAAGTGCTTGAACAGCACCGCCTTGCCCTCCATCACGGGAATCGCTGCGAGCGGGCCGATGTCGCCCAGCCCGAGGACCGCGGTGCCGTCGGTGATCACGGCGACGGTGTTGGCGCGAGCCGTGTAGCGGGCGGCGAGCGAGGGGTCGACGGCGATCGCCCGGGACACGTCCGCCACGCCCGGCGTGTAGAGCAGCGCGAGATCGACGCGGTCCCGCAGGGGCTGCGTGGCGTGTACCCCGAGCTTGCCGCCCTCGTGCGCCCGGAAGACCGGGTCGGACGGGTCGAACAGCGGATACGACGGGAACGCAGACATGGACGATTCACCTCAAAGGAAGACACAAGAAATGCGTGGGGCACACCGCGCACGGATAGATCCGCGGTCGAACGACAGCCGGGTGTGGCCTCTCAAACGCAGGGCACGGGGGTTACCCGCGAGTTCATGGTGGCACACCCCAGCGCCCGAAACCACCGTCGTAACGCGAGTGTGACCCGCATCGCCCCGCAGGAGTGGCAGTATGCCGATCAGTCACCCACGTGGCGCGGCCGCCGGCCAGCCACACGGCATACGAGGAAGGAACCTCACCGCATGACCCATCGCTTGCGCCCCACCACTCTCCTGATCGCGGGGCTCGCCACAGCAGGACTGGCCCTGTCCGCCTGCGGCTCGGACTCGCTGTCCACCACCACGAGCAGCTCGAGCAGCAGCTCCACGACCAAGGCCGCGGTCGACCAGGCCCTGGTGGCGAAGCTGCCCGCCAAGATCAAGAGCGCCGGCAAGGTCGTTGTCGGCACGGACGCGACCTACCAGCCCAATGAGTACCTCGACACCGACGGCAAGACGGTCATCGGCATGGACGTCGACCTGTTCGACGCGGTCATGGCCAGGTTCGGCGTCAAGACCGAGTGGCAGTCCACCGGCTTCGACTCCATCATCCTCGGGGTCGGCAGCGGCAAGTACGACGTCGGCGTGTCCTCGTTCAGCGTCAACGCGGACCGGATGAAGCAGGCGACGATGGTCTCCTACTTCAAGGCCGGCACCCAGTGGGTCGTGCAGAAGGGCAACCCGAAGAAGGTTGATGCGGAGAACGCCTGCGGGCTCAAGGTCGCGGTCCAGAAGGGCACCACCCAGGTCGACGACCTCACCGCGCGCAGCGCGAAGTGCACCGGCGCGGGCAAGCCGGCGATCACCCAGCTGGTCGACCCGGACCAGGCCAAGGTCACCGCGATGATCCAGTCCGGCAAGGCAGACGCCATGGCGGTCGACCTCCCGCCGGCCATCGCCGCAGTGCAGCTGACCAAGGGCTCCGTCGAGCTCCTCGGCGAACAGTACGACTCGGCCCCCTACGGCTTCGTGCTCCCCAAGGACCAGACCGAGTTCGGCCAGGCCATCGTCGACGCGCTCAAGTCCATGGAGCAGGACGGGAGCTACAAGCAGATCCTCGACAAGTGGAAGGCCGAGGGCGGGTCGATCAGTGACTTCGCGGTAAACCCGTCGGTCGGCTGACGCCATGGCCCCTCAGGTAGAGGACCGGCCGGGCGTGATCCACGCCCGGCCGGTCCGGCACCCCGGACGATGGGTGGCCGTCGTCGTCATCGCCGTCCTGGTGGCGATGATGATCAGCTCGTTCGTCACGAACGACAAGTGGAACTGGAGCTACACGTTCCAGATCATGATCCAGAAGCCCGTCGTCCAGGGCGTGTACCTGGGGACGATCCTGGGCACCGTCATCGCCATGGCGGTGGGCATCGTGCTCGGGATCATCCTCGCCATCATGCGGATGTCGGACAACTTCGTGTTGCGCGGGGTCTCCTTCGCCTACACGGCGTTCTTCAGGTCGATCCCCCGCTACGTCCTGCTGTCCCTGTTCGCCGTCGGCATCGGCTACCTGTACAACACCTTCGAGATCGGCGTGCCCTTCACGTCCATCCACTTCTTCACGCTCGACTACCAGGCGTACTCGAGCACGGTGTGGATCGGGGGCCTGGCCCTCGGCCTGTCCGAGGCGGCCTACATGGCCGAGATCGCCCGCGCCGGCATCCTGTCGGTGGACAAGGGTCAGGCCGAGGCCGCCCAGGCGATCGGCATGTCGCCTGGCAAGACCATGCGGCGGATCGTCCTGCCGCAGGCAATGCGCGTCATCGTCCCGCCGACCGGCAACGAGACGATAGCCATGGTCAAGGACACGTCGTTGTTCATCGCGGCGCAGATCACCCTCGAGCTCTACTACCAGGCAACCTTGTTCGGCTCGCGGACCTTCCAGGTCATGTCCGGCCTGATGGCAGCGACCCTCTGGTACCTCATCCTCTGCTCGGTTCTCATGGTCGGACAGAGCTACCTCGAGAAGTACTTCGGGCGAGGTTTCGGCGCGCCCAGTGCCAAGGCCCAGCAGAAGCTCCAACAAGTTGCGGCGGACCACTGATGACCACAACCCAGCACACCGGTGAACCGCTCGTCCACGCGGTCAACGTGACCAAGGCGTTCCACGGCAACCAGGTGCTCAAAGGCATCGACATGGACGTCCACGCCGGCGAGGTGGTCTGCCTGCTCGGGCCGTCCGGCTCGGGCAAGACGACCTTCCTGCGCTGCATCAACCAGCTCGAGTCGATCGACGGCGGGCGCATCTGGGTCGACGGCGACCTCATGGGCTACGCCGACCGCGGTGGCACGCTGCACCACCTCACCGACAAGCAGATCGCCGCGCAGCGACGCGAGATCGGCATGGTGTTCCAGCGGTTCAACCTGTTCCCGCACAAAACCGCCCTGGAAAACATCATGGAAGCCCCGATCCAGGTCAAGGGCGAGAAGAAGGCGACGGCGCGCGAACGCGCACTGGTTCTCCTCGACCAGGTCGGCCTCAAGGACAAGCCGAGCGCCTACCCCGCCCAGCTGTCAGGCGGTCAGCAGCAGCGGGTCGCCATCGCCCGGGCGCTGGCGATGCAGCCCAAGCTGATGCTCTTCGACGAACCCACCTCGGCCCTCGACCCCGAGCTGGTGGGCGAGGTCCTCAAGGTGATGCGCCAGCTCGCCAAGGACGGCATGACGATGATCGTCGTGACCCACGAGATGAGCTTCGCCCGCGAAGTCGCCGACAGGGTCGTCTTCATGGACGGCGGCGTCGTCGTGGAGCAGGGGCCGCCGGGCGAGGTCATCTCCAACCCGCAGCACGCGCGGACGAAGTCCTTCCTGAGCCGCATGCGCCAGGAAGAGCATGAGCACGCCGAGCACCTGCTCGAGGCCGCGCACCGCAAGGAGCCCGATGTCGACGCACCGATGGAGCCGACCGGCCCGGGCACGGAGGCGTCGGGGTGAGATGCGGATGCGAGGTCAGCCCCAGGTCGGCATGATGGGTTCAGGCAACGACGAGCGGGAGGCTGCGTGACGGTGATCGGGGTAGTCCGCGTCCGAGGTCGGTCCATGGAACCGACCCTGCACACCGGAGACCGGCTCGTCGTCCTTCGCGGGGCACCGCCGCGCCTCGGCCGCCTCGCGATCGTGCGCCTCCCCGACGACTCCCACGGAGTCCGCCGCCCGCTCGCCATCAAGCGCGTGACCGGGCGTGACCCGTCCGACCCCACCCGCTACTGGGTGGAGAGCGACAACCAGTCCGCCCCCGGCGTCACCGACTCGTGGACCCACGGCATCGGCTCGCTCGCCCGCGAGCAGATCCGGGCCCTGGTCCTCTTCCGGCTGCCCGCGACCTATCCCGGGCGCCGCCTCGCCCGCCGCGTGATCCGCCGCTTCACGCGCTGACCCGACTCGGCGCCCAGCCGCACCGCGCCTCCCACGGTGCGCGGGCGGCATACCTGCTCGTATGCCGGTCACCCGCCGGGGGTGCCGTGCGGCCCGCTGACCTGCCGGGTAGGGTCGAAGACGCACGAGAACATCCACCTCGCAGAAGGGATTCGCATGCTCTCCCGCCATTTCCGCACCACTGAGGTCAGCGCCCACTGCGACCTGCCCTGTGGTGTCTACGACCCCGCCCAGGCACGCATCGAGGCCGAGTCGATCAAGGCGATCATCGCCAAGGTCGCCGACAACGACGACCCCGACTTCCGCACGCGCGCGGTGGTCATCAAGGAGCAGCGCTCCGAGCTGGTCAAGCACCACCTGTGGGTGCTGTGGACCGACTACTTCAAGCCGCCGCACTTCGAGAAGTACCCCGACCTCCACACACTGTTCAACGAGGCCACGAAGCTCGCCGGTGCGTCGGGCACCAAGGGTGAGTTCGACGCCGCCAAGGCCGACGAGCTGCTCGCCAAGATCGACCAGATCGACAAGATCTTCAAGGAGACCAAGGCCGCCTGAGCCACACGGTCAGCAAAGGGTCGCCCACCGCTGGTGGGCGACCCTCTGTCGTGTCCGCGCGTCTCGGCACTCAGCCGGCGGACGGGTGCCGGGTCTGCTCCCCCACGTCGGCAGCGGTGCTGGCCATGCCGATGGTGACCGAGGTGCGCAGGTTCGCGTCCAGCTCGGTCCAGACGACGGACAGCAGGCGCAGGTCGACCACCTGGCCGGTGCCCTCGACCGGAGCCTTGACGACGACGCGCGGCCGCTTCTTGTAGAGCCGGGCCGACTCGGCGATGAGCGCACTGATCGTCGTGCACTGGCCCGAGGCGATGATCTTGGTGACGACGCGAGAGGGCTGTCCCTCGACGCGGTCCCGCACGCCGGCCAGGCCTGCCGCCAGGAGGTTGCCGCAGTCCTCGACGTAGACGTAGTCGCGCATGGTGTCGAGGGGGACGTACACCGTCAGCGGGATCCCAGTGACGTGGGTGCGGCAGAGCTGGGAGATGAGACCTTGCGGTTTGGTCAGGTCCTGCCCCGGCCCGTAGAGGTTGCCGATGCGACCCACCAGGACCGCCGTCCCGGTCTGTCGCGAGAAGTCCTCGACCGCGGCCTCCATCCGCAGCTTGGCTCGCCCGTAGGCAACCAGGGCGGCGGTGGGTGACTGCTCGGTGAACGGCGCGCGGACCGGCGACCCGGCATACACCCCGCCGGCGGAGGAGGCGAGGAAGAAGGCTCCGTGCCTGCCCTCGGGCAGCGCGGCGGCCAGGTCGGCGAGGAAGTTCTCGAACAGCTCGACCTCCGCGAGCAGGTCGGCCTCCGGCGTGGCGACCACGCCGGCTCCGGCACACCACGCCACGGCCCAGCTGGCCCCGTCCGCACGCTCGACCAGCGTCGCGATCCCCTCGCGCAACGCTGCCCGTGCCGCCACGGGGTCCGACCACGGCACCCGTGCGGTCACCACCTCGGCGCCACCCCGGCGAACCGACGCTGCGACGTGCGAGCCCAGCAGACCCCCGGCGCCGACGACCAAAGTGGTCGCCCGCGTCATGCCTCCTCGCTCACCCGTGGCCCCTGGGCATCCTGCCCGGCGTCCGCGCGATCTGCCGGGCGACGTCCGAGCGGGCCGCGCTGGGGATCCGTCGTGATGAGGTAGAGCGGTTTGCCCATCGCCATGTTGACCGCGACTCCGAGGTACTCGGCCACGATGCCCAGCGAGAACAGCACGGCGCCCGTGCCGACGATGACGAACACCATCACCGACGTCCATCCGGGGACCACGATGCCGCCGAACAGCCTGCTCACGACCAGCACCACCGCGACGACGACGCCGAGCAGCGCGAAACCGGCGCCGATCATGCTGACCACGCGCAGCAACCGGGTGCCGCTGGTGAGCACGAGTCTCCAGAAGTGCGACATCAGGCTCCGCAGCCGGTAGCCGCTGCGACGGTCTCCCTCCTCGCGCATGGGCAGTGGACAGCTGCTCACGCCGCCGGCGACCCACCCGAGGGCCACGTCGAGGTAGACGCCCGCTCCGGCGTACGCCGCCAGTCCGCGGGCCACCTCGCCCAGGACGAGACGGTAGGAGTGGTAGAGGTTGGCGCCGCTGTTGCCGGTCAGCCTTTCGACCAACCACTTCGCGCCCTTCGACGCCGTGTTGCGGATCGGACCGTGCGGCGGCTTGTTGGTGGGGCGGGCGTAGACGACGGCCACCTGCTCGGCCATCGCGCGGTCGAGGAGAGCGCCGAGATAGCCCGGGTCGTGTTGCCCGTCCTCATCCATCGTCACGACCCAGTCGCCACCAGAGGACGACATCCCGGCCAGCGTCGCCGCGTGCTGGCCGAAGTTCCGGCTCAACCAGACGGGGCGGACGAAGTCGTACTGCCGGACGAGGTCGCGGATGGTCTCGTCGGAACCGTCCGGGCCGTGGTCATGCACGAGGAACAGCTCGCTCACCCGCGCCAGGTGGCCGTCCTCGGTGCGGAAGTCGTTGGTGTACTCCGCGAGCTCGGCCACCACCTGGGGCAGCGTCGTGCGACCGGCGTAGACAGGGATCACCACGGAGATCAGGTGGGTGCGGTGCTGGGTGGGGGGTGCTGCCGGCATGCCCGAACTATAGTCATCCGGTCCCCGCCCTTCCGGGCGCCCGTCCCGAGGACGCCGCTCATCTTGGAGGAACCGGATCCCATGGCCAACCTCCCCGCCCCCGACGCGCCGGAGCCGCACCTGCCCCCCGCAGGTCCGCTGACCCAGCTGGTCCACAACCAGCAGGTCGCCTATCTCCTCGTCGGCGGCATCAACACCGCCGTGGGGCTCGGCTTCTTCGCGCTGGCGCACTGGCTCCTCGGCGGCACCATCGGCTACATGGGGTCACTGGTGCTGGCCTACGCCTTCGCGATCCTGGTGGCGTTCGAGCTCCATCGCCGGTTCGTGTTCCGGGTGAAGGGCCACCGGGCCCGTGACCTGGCGCGGTTCGCCGGGGTGCAGTCGACCTCGCTGGTGATCAATGCCGCCCTGCTGCCGCTGCTCATCGAGGTGGCCGGGCTCGGGCCGCTCCTGGCGCAGGCCATCGCCACCGCGCTGACCGTCGTGCTGAGCTACTTCGCGCACAAGCACTTCAGCTTCGCCCGCGACCTCGGGCCCGGTTACCCGGGCGACCTCATCGAGCACGAGTCGGACGACGCGACCGAGTAGACCAGCGCTGCTGGGTCAGGCGGTCTGGCTCAGGCGGTCTGGGTCAGGCGGTCTGGGTCAGGCGGTCTGGGTCAGGCGGTCTGGGTCAGGCGGTCTGGGTCAGGCGGTCTGGGTCAGGCGGGCTTGCTCGCGGCGACGACCACGGACGACCCGAAGGGCAGGTCCATCCGCGCCAGCAGGGCACGGTCGACCCGGCTGAGGCCCATCAGCACCCGCTCCACCGATCTGGGGACCTGCGGGAGGCTGACGACGTCTGCGGCCTCGCTCGACGACGGCCGCACCTTGCGGGCGACCCGCTCGGCGACGAAGAACGGGAACACCGAGGCGAACGCATAGGTCGCCCGGTCCACGGTCAGCCCGCTGCGCTCCACGGCGGCGACGGCCCGGGCCCGGGTGTAGCGCCGGTGGTGGCCGTTCTGGTCGTCGAAGTCGGTCCACGCCCACTGGTAGGCAGGCACCGACACGAGCAGCCGTCCTCCGGGGGCCAGGACGCGAGTCACTTCGTCCAGCGCCGTCTGCTCGGGTTCGCAGTGCTCGATCACGTCGAAGGCCGCCACGATGTCGAAGGCCGCGTCCTCGAAGGGCAGCGCCAGGGCCGAGCCGCAGACGCCGTCAGCGCCGAGACCGCGCGGATCGAGGTCGAGGGACACGTGGCGGTCACCGCCTCGCAGCCAGGCCACGCTGGGGCCGTCGGCGCTGCCCACGTCCAGGATGCGCGCGTCCCGGTCGACGTACTCCTCGAGCACCTCTCGGAGCAGGTCGGTCCGCGCGCGGTACCACCAGTACGTCGGGGCGACGATCGAGGCGGAACCGCCGTGAGCCACAGTCATGGGCGACACCCTAACCGGATCCCCGGGCCACCTGCGGCATCGGCCAGCGCCCCGGCTCCGCCCGTCCGATATCCCACGGTTACCGACCAGTCGGGCATAACGTACATCGCGAACTGCCCATCGGCAGTCGCTCCTTCTTCCATGCGGAGGTCCGAAGGTGAGTACCGACAACGATGTCGACCACGACACCGTCCCCCCGGCCAACAAGGGACTGCTGGCCATTGCCGGCGTCCTGCTGGCCATCCCGATGATCGCCCTCCTCTGGGTGGGCAGCTACGCGAAGAAGGACCCCGAGCTCTGGGGCTTCCCGTTCTTCATCTGGTACCAGTTCCTGTGGGTCTTCCTGTGCTCGGCGCTGACGTTCGCCGCGTACAAGCTGGTCCTCAAGGCTCGCCCCCACCGCCCGATGCCGGGCCACACCGGTACCGACAACAGCATGGAGGCCGGCCGATGAACGCCCTCGCGCCCACCGCAGCAGGCACTGGTGTCAACGGTGTCGCGCTGACCGTTCTCATCCTGCTCTTCGCCCTCGTCACCGGCATGGGCTTCTGGGCCTCGCGCTGGCGCCAGGCCGAAAGCATGGAGTCCCTCGACGAGTGGGGCCTGGGTGGCCGACGCTTCGGCACCTGGGTGACCTGGTTCCTCCTCGGAGGTGACCTCTACACGGCATACACCTTTGTGGCTGTGCCGGCGGCGATGTTCGCCCTCGGCTCGGTCAGCGGGTTCTTCGCCGTGCCCTACACGATCGTGCTCTACCCGATCATCTTCATCTTCATGTCGCGGCTCTGGTCGGTGAGCCACCGACACGGCTACGTGACCCCGGCGGACTTCGTCAAGGGCCGCTACGGCTCGCGTGGGCTGTCCCTCGCGGTGGCGGTCACCGGGATCCTCGCGACGATGCCCTACATCGCGCTACAGCTCGTCGGCATCCAGGCCGTCCTCGAGGTCGCCGGGGTCGGCGGCAGCAACGCCCTCGCCAAGGACCTGCCGCTGTTCATCGCCTTCGCCCTGCTGGCTGCCTACACCTACTCCAGCGGACTGCGGGCGCCGGCGATCATCGCGTTCGTCAAGGACGCGCTCATCTACCTCGTCATCATCGTCGCGGTCATCTACCTCCCGTCGAAGGTCGGCGGCTGGGACAACGTCTTCAGCGCGGCGGAGGCCAAGATGGCGAAGCCGAGTGTCGCCGACCCGGCCAAGCCGACCGGTGCGTTCATCCCGAACAGCCAGCAGTACTGGGCCTACGCGACGCTCGCGTTCGGTTCGGCCCTGGCCCTGTTCATGTACCCGCACTCGATCACGGCAACCCTGTCGAGCCAGAGCCGCAACACGATCCGCCGCAACGCCTCGATCCTGCCGGCCTACTCCTTCGTGCTCGGCCTGCTGGCCCTGCTGGGGTGGGTCGCCATCGCCGCCGGCACCAAGCCGATCGGCCTCGACGGCAAGCCGAACGCACAGCTGGTCATCCCCCAGCTGTTCGAGGACATGTTCCCGAGCTGGTTCGCCGGTGTTGCCTTCGCGGCGGTGGCGATCGGAGCCCTGGTCCCGGCAGCCATCATGTCGATCGCGGCAGCCAACACCTTCACCCGCAACATCTACCGCGACTGGATCAAGCCCGACGCCACGCACGCCCAGGAGGCCAAGGTTGGCAAGCTGGTTTCGTTGCTGGTCAAGGCGTTTGCGCTCGTCTTCGTCCTCACCCTGGACAAGCAGAACGCGATCAACTTCCAGCTCCTCGGCGGCATCTGGATCCTGCAGACGCTCCCCTCGATCGTCTTCGGGCTCTACACGCGGTGGTTCCACCGGTGGGCGCTGCTCGGTGGCTGGGCGGTCGGCATGGTCTACGGCACGATCGCTGCCTACAACGTCATCAACCCGACCACCAAGGGCCACTTCGGCGGCTCCCTGGCGATGATCCCCATGCTCGGCAAGATGGGCTACATCGCGATGACGGCCTTCGTGATCAACCTGGTCATCGCCATCGTCGCCACGCTCATCCTCAGGGCCCTCAAGGTCGACCCGGGCAGGGACGACACGATCAAGGGTGACTACTTCGCCGACGCCGGTGACCCCCGCGTCGAGAAGAACCTCGCCATCGACGCGCACCTCACCACGGGAACGCCCTAGCGGCTGGCGCACACTCCACCGCATCGGGCGGTGTCGGGACCGGTTCGCCACGGTCTCGGCACCGCCCGATGCGCATGGGCGGTCCACCTAACCTTTGCTAGCAAAGATTGCTGGTTGGTGGACAGG
>NZ_JBFUEP010000057.1:0-24139 GCF_056403895.1 Pedococcus sp. P2_E5 | reverse complement strand
ACGCAGTCGATGCCGGCATCGTCAAGTACTTCGTCTGCACCCTGAACAAGGTCCCCGCGGGCACGGCGTGAGCTTCTCGCCACCCGGCTGACGCATGGGCGGCCGGGGCGGCGGGGCGGCCGGGCACGATCGTTCGCACAGTGCTTGCCAAGTGCGAACGGTCGTGCTTTTATTGGACCGTGAGCAAGGGAGACGAGACGCGCGACTCGGTGCTTCGCGTGGCGCTGGCACAGTCGAGCCAGGTCGGCCTGCGCGGCATCACGATCGGCGGCCTCGCCGACGCGATGGACATGTCCAAGAGCGGACTGTTCGCGCACTTCGGGTCCAAGGAGGGGCTGCAGTCCGCCGTGATGGACTACGCGGCCGAGGCGTTCACCCAGCTCGTCATCCGCCCGGCCCTGAAGGAACCCCGCGGCGAGCCGCGGCTCCGCACCCTCTTCGACCGGTGGCTCGGCTGGGGCGGGTATGCCGACTACGCGCTGCCCGGCGGGTGCATCTTCATCTCCGTGGCGAGCGAGTTCGACGACGCACCCGACGGCCCGGTGCGCAGCAAGGTCGTCCAGACGGAGCGAGACCTGCTCGACACCATCGAGACGATCGTCCGCGGCGGCATGACCGAGGGTCAGTTCCGCGAGTCGACCGACCCGGCGGCCTTCGCCCACGACCTGCTCGCCATCGTCCTCGGCTACAACTTCTCGGCACGCCTGCTCCACGACCCGGCGGCCGCCCGCCGGGCCCAGGACGCCTTCGACCGGTTGCTCGACCACATCCGCGACTCATCCCCAGCCCGCTCATCCGCTGATCCCAGCCCGCCCATCCGCGACTGATCCCCATCCCCCCAGGAGGTTCCACTCATGTCGATTGAAAAAAGCACGATCGATCGTTTCATTGTCCTGCCCCGCGCAACCCCTGTCGGTGCCTCCCGGACCGCCCCGACGACGGTCCGGACCGCCCCGAGGAAGCTCGGCGCCGCCGCGCCGGCGACGGGCCTCCCCGTGTCACCCGCCCTGAGGAGGCTGTTCGCACTGCTCGAGCAGCAGTCCCCCGCCCTCGGCGGACTGCTGGCCGAGCGCCTGTGGTTCCGGCTGCCGGCCGCCCCGTCGGCGGCGGCGCGCGCGGCCCGCACTCCGCGCGGCGGTGAGGCCTTCGAGGTGCAGTGGACCCACGGCACCGTCCGCGGCCGGGTCTACGGCCAGTGGGGCAACCCGACGGCATACCTCGTGCACGGCTGGGGCGGCTGGTGGCAGCAGCTCGGCGCCCACGTGGAGCCACTGGTGGCCCGCGGCCTGTGCGTCGTGGCGTTCGACGCCCCGAGCCACGGCGACTCCGGGCCCGGGGTCCACGGCGGTCGTTCGACCACGTTCCTGGAGATGGCCGAGGCACTGGCAGCGGTGGTGGGCGAGTTCGGCAGGCCCACGGTCGTGGTGGCCCACTCCGCCGGCGGCCTCGCAGCGGTCCACGCCCTCGGGCTGGGGGTGCAGCCCGACTCCCTCGTGCTCGTCGCCCCACCCGACGGTGTCGAGGCGATGCTGCCTGTCTTCGCCGCCGCCCTCGGAGTCGGTCCCCGGTCCCAGCAGGTGATGGTGGGCCGTGCCGAACGTCGGGTGGGCACGCCCGTGGCCGAGCTCGACCTCCTCACCATGGCGGCAGGACACCCGTCGCTGCCGCACCTGCTCGTGGTCCACGACCGCGGCGACCTGGAGGCACCACTCGCCGGCGGCGTGCGCGTCACCAAGGCGTGGCACGACGCGCGCCTCATGGTCACCGAGGGACTCGGTCACCGCCGGGTGCTGTGGAACCCCGACGTCGTCGAGCGGGTGACGACCTTCGCGGTGGCGTCCGCCGAACGGGTCAGGAGATCTTCTCGATGACCAGCGGCAGCAGGTCCGGTCGCGACCCTTCGGGAGCGATGGTGAACGCGCCGTCGAGCGACTCCAGGGCCCGCTCGAACCGCTCGGGGGTGTCGGTGTGCAGCGTCAGCAGGCGGTCGCCTCCCCTCACGGTGGCGCCCGGCTTGTAGTGCATCACCACGCCGGCACCGGCCTGCACCGGGTCCTCCTTGCGCGCCCGACCGGCACCGAGGCGCCAGGCAGCCACACCGATCTTGAGGGCGTCGAGCTCGGTGAGCACGCCGTCGGCCGGGACGAGCACGTCGTGGCTCTCCTTCGCGACGGGCAGCGTCGCGTCGGGGTCGCCGCCCTGGGCCCGGATCATCGCCTTCCAGGCATCCATGGCACGGCCGTCCTTGAGCGCGTCGGCGGGGTCGACGTCACCGCGGCCGGCGCAGGCGAGCATCTCGCGGGCCAGGGCGAGGGTCAGCTCGATGACGTCCTCGGGGCCGCCACCCGCCAGCACCTCCACCGACTCGCGAACCTCGATGGCGTTGCCGGCCGTGAGGCCGAGCGGGACCTGCATGTTGGTGAGCATCGCGACGGTCTTGACTCCCGCATCGGTGCCGAGGTCGACCATGGTGCGCGCGAGCTCGCGGGCGTCCTCGACGTTCTTCATGAACGCGCCGCTGCCCACCTTCACGTCGAGCACGAGCGCGCCCGTGCCCTCGGCGATCTTCTTGCTCATGATCGAGGAGGCGATGAGCGGGATGGCCTCCACGGTGCCGGTGACGTCGCGCAGGGCGTAGAGCTTCTTGTCGGCGGGGGCCAGCCCGTCGCCCGCCGCGCAGATGACGGCGCCGACGTCCTCGAGCTGCTGCATCATCTGCTCGTTGCTCATGGCCGCCCGCCAGCCCGGAATCGACTCGAGCTTGTCGAGGGTGYCCCCGGTGTGCCCGAGCCCGCGGCCGGACAGCTGCGGCACGGCCACGCCGCACGCCGCCACGAGTGGCGCCAGCGGCAGGGTGATCTTGTCACCCACCCCACCGGTCGAGTGCTTGTCCGCCRTCGGGCGCGACAGGCCGGAGAAGTCCATCCGCTCGCCGCTGTTGATCATCGCGCCGGTCCAGCGTGAGATCTCGCGACGGTTCATGCCGTTGAGCAGGATCGCCATGGCCAGGCTCGACATCTGCTCGTCGGCGACGGCCCCGCGCGTGTAGGCGTCGATGACCCAGTCGATCTGCCCGTCCGACAGCTCGCCCTTGCCCCGCTTGGCGATGATGACGTCGACGGCATCGAAGGCTTCACTCATGGAGCCATCGTGTCAGACCCGTGACCGCCTCGACCATCCGTGGCGCGGGTGGCACGTTTCGACCCCGGACGGGGCGCTGCGGGTCGATTCGTGGCTTCGGCGTCACACGTTGCCGAAGTGCAGGCGCCACTCGTCAGACGTGACAGCGCCTCGTATGCCGCGGCTCGCCATCGCCTCGACCACGCGCTCAACGGTCCGGCCGGGTTCGCGGTAGATGCCCTTGGCCAGCACCACGACGATCCGCCAGTCATCGCGGTCCAGGTCCTCGCGCCGCTCGACATCACGCTCCCACTGCCGGTCCGACTCCGCGTGCTGGCGTCCGTCGTACTCGATGGCCAACCGCTGGTCGGGGTAGGACAGGTCGTAGCGCCGCACCCACCGCCCCGACTCGTCGTACTCGATGTGGTTGACCACCGGCTCCGGCAGCCCGGCCAGGACCAGCAACATCCGCAGTCGGCTCTCCATCGGCGAGTCCACCCCGGACCGCACCAGTCCGGCCGCCCGACAGGCGATGGGATGGTGCCGACCTGCCCTCCCCTTCGCAGCAGTCACCAGGGCGCCAGGCGACGTCCGGCGACGCCGGACCAGGGAGTCGCCCAGCACCACGAGGTCGACCAGGTCGAGGTGCCGGGCCAGGTCCACGAAGGTGTCCTCCGCCGTCGTGATCGGCAGGCCCCGCATCGTGGCCCTCGCCCGCGAGTTGACCTTGCTGGACTCGATCCCCGGCACCCGCATCCGCCCCTCAGGCAGCCGCGGGTGGATGCGGGCGTCTCGCGGCACGACGCCGCCGAGGAGCTCGGCCGCGGTCGGGCCCGCGAGCAGAGCACCCGCCGGCGCGAGCCGCAGCGCGGCACGGGCGCGCAGGCGAGTGTCGACCGGGACATCGGATGCGACATAGACACTGGTGAACAGGCGTCGGAAACCGGGACCTCGCAAGCGCCGGTCGGTCAGACCTGCCGCCAGGGCTTCGGCACGGGTGAAGGGGCTCCGCGGGTCGAGTGACGTCATCTGCCCACGGTGGCGCATCCGGCGACCGGTCTCGGCGCTCATCCACAGGGGCGACGACCTGTGAGGTCAGGCGGGGTGGCGCGCTGCGGTCAGGGTGTCGGGGCCGAACGCCTGGGGCAGTACCTCGCGCATCGGCAGCACACCCTCGGGAGTCAGCAGGAGGCAGTCGGGGCCGCCGTTCTCCCAGAGCAGCTGGCGGCAGCGCCCACACGGCATGAGCGGTTCGCCGTCGCCACCCACGCAGGACACGGCCACGAGCCGCCCACCTCCGGTCGCGTGCAGCTCCGAGACCATGCCGCACTCGGCGCACAGGCCCACGCCGTAGGCAGCGTTCTCGACGTTGCACCCGGCGACGACCCGACCGTCGTCGACGATCCCGGCGACGCCGACGGGGAAGTTCGAGTAGGGCGCGTAGGCCTTGCCCATGATCTCGATCGCCTTGGCACGCAAGGCTTCCCAGTCCACGTCCTCCGGAGCGGGAGGTGCGGTATGCCGCGCGGCCGGCTCCGCGGCATACCCCTCCTGCTGCGTCCCGGGGTCAGGGCACACCTAGTGGCCCTCGCCCTTGCGATAGATCTGGCCGTCGGCCGCGGGCATTCGCAACCGTTGCGACGCGAAGGCCAGCACGAGCAGTGTGGTGACGTAGGGGGTGGTGCCGGTGAGCTCGGCGGGCACGGCGTCGGCGGCGAAGTACCACCAGCCGACGAGGACGCCGACGACGATGGCCAGGACGCCCTGCACCATCCGCTGGTTGCGCACGATCTGCCACACCCCGACGGCCACGAGGAGCACCGCGAACAGGAGCAGGAACGCGTGCACGGTCGCTCCACCGCGCAGCTGGACGGCGTCGGTGTAGCCGAACAGCGCCGCACCGGTGAGCAGGCCACCGGGTCGCCAGTTGCCGAAGATCATGGCGGCGAGGCCGATGTAGCCACGTCCGCCGGTCTGTCCGTCGCGGTAGATGCTCGCGGCAACCAGCGCCAGGAACCCACCGCCCAGGCCGGCGAGCCCACCGGAGACGATGACGGCGAGGAACTTGTAGCGCATCACGTTGACGCCGAGCGACTCTGCCGCGACAGGCGACTCACCCACCGAGCGCAGCCGCAGGCCGAACGCCGAACGCCACAGGACCCACCAGGTCCCGACGAACAACACCACCGCGAGGATGGTCAGGATCGACACGTCGGTGCACAGTGCGCGCAGGACGGCGGCGACGTCGCTGACGAAGAACCAGTCCTTCTTCTCCACCGTGCCGAGCCCGCTGGACACCCCGGGAAGGGTGAAGTCCGGCAGGGACCCGACCTGCGGCGACTGCGTCGGACCACCTCCGGGCAGGCCGTTGAAGAACCGGGCGGCAAGGTACTTCGCGACGCCGAGTCCGATGATGTTGATGGCGACACCCGACACGATGTGGTCGACCCCGAACGTCACTGTGGCGGTCGCGTGGATCAGGCCGCCGAGCATGCCCATGGCGATCGCGCCGAGGACGCCGGCCCACGGACCCATGTGGTAGCCGAAGAACCCGGCCCCCCACGTGCCCAGGATCATCATGCCCTCGAGGCCGATGTTGACCACGCCCGCCCGCTCGGACCAGAGGCCACCGAGACCGGCCAGCCCGATCGGGACGGCCAGTCCGATGGCGGCAGCCAGGGCGCCGGACGACGCGATGTCGTCGGCACCGGTGACCAGTCGCAATACCGAGATCACGGCGATCGCACCGATGGCCACGATGGACCACTCGCGGATGCCGAACCGGCGCCGCTTCTGACGGTCCGGGACGGCCTTGGTGCCGACTTCGAGTCCGGCGGCGCTCATGCCGGGGCTCCTTCCGTGGCGTGGGCGGCTTGTCGCTGGGCGGCGAGCTCACGGGCGACGCGGGTCTGCTCGATGCGCTTGTCGGCCCGGCGGATCAGCTCGTAGGCGATGACGACGGCGAACAGGATCACGCCCTGGATGATGTTGACGAGCTCCTGGGCGACGTCCGCCTGGATCTGCAGGGCGTTGGACTGCACGTCGAGGAACGCCCACAGGAGGGACGCGAAGGCGATGCCGACCGCGTTGTTGCGCCCCAGCAGGGCGATGGCGATGCCGGCGAAGCCGAGTCCGGACTGGAACGTCGTGCCGTAGTTGTGGTCCTGCCCGAACAGCAGCGGCATCCCGACGAGTCCCGCCAGCGCGCCCGAGGCGATCATCGCGGTCATCACCATCCGCGGGACCTTCACGCCGCTGGCGACCGCTGCGCTCTCGGAGCGACCGGTCGCGCGCAGGTCGAAGCCGAACCGCGTCCTGCCGAGCACGAACCAGTAGAGGAACCCCACCAGCAGGGCCAGGACCAACAGCGTGTAGACGCGGTTGGTGGCGCCGGGGATGAGCAGGAAGCCCTCGAGCTGCGAGTCCTCCGGGATGGTCTTGGTCTCGATGCTGTTGGAGCCCGGCCTGGGGTCGGCGATCTTCACCAGGAGCCAGCTCACGACCCCGGTGGCGATGGCGTTGAGCATGATCGTGGAGATCACCTCGGAGACACCGCGCTTCACCTTCAGGTATGCCGCGATGCTGGCCCACAGCCCACCGGCCAGCATCGCGACGGCGATGGACACGATGATGTTGAGCCACCCCGGAAGCCAGCCCTGGCCCGCGAAGATCGCGGCCGCGAAGACCGCGACGCGGTACTGGCCGTCGACGCCGATGTTGAACAGGTTCATCCGGAACCCGACGGCGACCGCGATCGCTGACAGGTAGAAGACCGAGGCGGCGTTGATGATGTTGACGCTCTGGCGCGGCTTCGGCACGGCGAGGATGGTCTTCCAGACCTCCCACACCGGGTCGCCGACGGCCACCAGCACCAGCGAGGTGACGACGAACGCGACGACGAGGGCCAGGACCGGCGCCGCCAGGCTCATCAGGATCCGGCGCACGTTGAGGGACTTCACCGCGACTCCTCCTTCTCGCCGGCACCGGTCATCGCCGCACCGAGGTCCTCGGCCGTCACGCGATCCGGGTCGAAGTCGCCGGACAGCTTGCCGCGCAGGATGACGCGGATGGTGTCGGACAAGCCGATCAGCTCCTCCAGGTCGGCGGAGATGAGGAGCACGGCGAGACCCTCGCGCCGCGCGTCACGGATGAGGTCCCAGATGCTCGACTGGGCGCCCACGTCGACGCCACGAGTCGGGTGGGCGGCGACGAGGACCTTGGGCTTGTGGCTCATCTCGCGGCCGATGATGAGCTTCTGCTGGTTGCCACCGGAGAGCGAGCCCGCGGTGACGAAGATCGAAGGGGTGCGAACGTCGTAGGCCTTGACGATGCGCTCGGTGTCGGCCTTGGCCGCAGCCGCATCGATGAGCTGGCCCTTGACGTTGGGGGCCTCGGTCTGGTGTCCGAGGATGCGGTTCTCCCACAACGGCGCCTCGAGCAGCAGGCCGTGGCGATGCCGGTCCTCGGGGATGTAGCCGACGCCGGCCTCGCGGATCTCACGGGTGTGCCAGTCGGAGATGTCGACGTCGCCGAGGAAGACCTCACCAGAGGTGGGCTCGCGCATGCCCATGATGACCTCGACCAGCTCTGCCTGGCCGTTGCCCTCGACCCCGGCGATGCCGAGCACCTCGCCGGCGTGGATGGTCAGCGAGATGCCGTCGAGGATCGGTCGGCCGGTGCCGCCGCCCAGGACGAGGTCGTCGACCTTGAGCAGGACTCGGTCGGTGACCGTGGACTCCTCGGTGGTCGGGGAGGGCAGCTCCGAGCCGACCATGAGCTCGGCGAGCTGACGTGCGTTCACGGACTTGGGATCGACCGTGTCGATCGTGGTGCCGCGCCGGATCACCGTGATCGAGTCGGCGACCTTGAGCACCTCGTCGAGCTTGTGCGAGATGAAGAGCACCGTGAGCCCCTCGTCCTTGAGCTCCGCGAGCTGGTCGAACAGCTCGTCGACCTCCTGCGGCACGAGGACGGCGGTGGGCTCGTCGAGGATGAGCGTCTTGGCGCCGCGGAACAGCACCTTGAGGATCTCGATCCGCTGGCGCGCGCCGACACCGAGGTCGGCGACCAGCGCGTCGGGGTCGACGTCCAGCTTGTAGGCGTCGGAGATCCGCTTGATCTCACGTCGCGCACCGTCACCGATCCCGTGCAGCTTCTCGGCACCCAGGACGACGTTCTCGAGGACCGTCAGGTTGTCGGCCAGCATGAAGTGCTGGAACACCATGCCGATGCCGGCCGCGATCGCGTCGGACGGGGAGTGCAGGTTGACCAGCTGCCCGTCGATCTTGATGGTGCCCTCGTCCGGGCGCTGCACGCCGTACAGGATCTTCATCAGCGTCGACTTGCCGGCGCCGTTCTCGCCGACGATCGCATGGACCGTGCCGCGTCGCACGGAGAAGGCGATGTCCTTGTTGGCGACCACACCCGGGAAGCGCTTGGTGATCCCCTCGAGCTCGACGGCTGGGACACCACCCTCGGTCGTGGTCTGCGTCAGCGGTGGGGAGGCAGTGATGGTTCACACTCCTGGTCCGGGCCCGCGGCGTCGCGGGCGGGTGGCGCAATTCGGCACCTGTGGCATGGGTCGAGGCGCCCCGTGCTGGGTCGCTCAGGGAAGCACACGGCCCGGGTCAGACGCTACCGCGCCGCCCGGGCCGTGTGTTGCCCACATGCTCGACAAAGGTGGAGATCAGGGGGTGACGGGCACCGTGATCTTCTTGTCGATGATCTGCTTCTTGTAGTCATCGAGCTTGGTCTTGATGTCGTCGACCTGACCACCGGTCGTGGAGTAGTCCACGCCGCCCTTGGCGAGGTCGTAGGTGTTGTTGCCGGTGAGCTCCTTGCCATCGGCCGCCGACTTGATGAAGTCGTAGACCGCGACGTCGACCTTCTTGATCATCGACGTCATGATGACCGAGCGGACGTCCGCCGGGGCCGTCAGGGCCTGGTCGGAGTCGACACCGATGGCGAGCTTGCCGGCAGCCTTGGCAGCCGTGAAGACGCCACCGCCGGAGCCGCCCGCGGCGTGGTAGACCACGTCGGCGCCCTTCTGGAACATGCCGTCGGCAGCAGTCTTGCCCTTGGCCGGGTCATTGAACCCGCCGAAGTCCGGCGGCTGGGTGAGGTACTGCGAGTCGATCTTGATGGCCGGGTTGACGGCCTTCGCCCCGGCGATGAAGCCGGCCTCGAACTTCTTGATCAGACCAACGTTGACGCCACCGACGAAGCCGATGTGGCCCGTCTTGGACTTCAGCGCGGCCGCCGCACCGACGAGGAAGGAACCCTCGTTCTCGGCGAACGTGATCTGGTCGACGTTCGGGCCCTTCGAGTCGTCCGACGCGTCGTCGACGATCGCGAAGTGCACGTCGGGGTTGGCCTTGGCGGCCTTGCCGACCGACTTGGCGTAGGCGAAGCCCACGGCGACGATGTGGGTGTAGCCGGCGTCAGCGAGCTGCTGGAGGCGCTCCTCACGGGCGGCTTCGTTCTCACCGTTGACCGCGGCGGCTTCCTTGGTGTCCACCCCGAGCTCGGTCTTGGCCTTGTCCAGGCCTGCCGCAGCGGCGTCGTTGAACGACTGGTCACCGCGACCGCCGACGTCGTAGGCCATGCCGACCTTGACGTCGCTCTTCTTGCTCGAGCTCGAGCTGGAGCTGGAACCGCTGCCCCCGGCGTTGTCGCCCGAGTCACCACATGCGGCGAGGGTCAGTGCTGCCACCGACATCACCGCGGCAACCTTCATCGTGTGACGCAAGGCTGTCTCCTGTTCTTTGATATGCATGAGGCGCTGTGCTGCGCCACTAGGGCGTGAGGATAGCCCGACGAACTGCCGAGTAACTCAGCCTTGGGGCACTTGGAACACAAACCGTTACCGATCCGCGACTGTCCCTCAACCGGGCTGCGGCGCCCCGACCGGCGTCTTGACCACGCCCGCCACCACCACGCCGGCGAGCAGGCGGGCGCCCTGGACGACCGAGTCGTCGTCGACCACGAGGTCACCCTGGTGGAGGTCGTAGGTGTGACCGCCCGGGGTGCGCGTTCCCAACCGGGCCATGGCACCTGGAACCTGCCGCAGGTACCACGCGAAGTCCTCGCCACCGAGCGACTGCTGCGTTCCCAGGGCCGTCAGGCCCGCACCCTCGGCCGCGGCCCGGAACACCTCGATCGCCTCCGCGTCGTTGACCACGGGCGGCACTCCCTGGACGTGCTCGAGCACTGCCGTCACGGCATACGGGGCCACGATGTGCTCYACCGCCTCGGCGAGGAGGGGTCCGATGGTCGTCCACGCGGCGGCGTCGAGCATCCGCAGGGTGCCGGCGATGGTGCCGCTGGACGGGATCACGTTGGCGGCCTGGCCGGCGTGTACCTCGCCCCACACCAGCGCGAACGCCGTCCGCGGGTCGAGCCGGCGCGACAGGACGGCCGGCAGCTCGGTGACCACCTTGGCGAGTGCGAAGGTGAGGTCCTCGGTGAGGTGGGGGCGCGACGTGTGGCCGCCCCGACCCGCCAGGTGCACCGTCACGCGGTCGGCCGCCGCGGTGATCGCACCGTCGCGCAGGCCCACCGTGCCGACGTCCAGGCTCGGGTCGCAGTGGACGGCGAAGATCGCGTCGACGTCGTCGAGGGCACCCTCGGCCAGCAGGTCGACCGCCCCACCGGGGATGACCTCCTCAGCGGGCTGGAAGAGCAGGCGCACGCCGATCCCCCGCTCTCGAAGGGCCTCCTCGTGGGCCTTGAGGGCCAGTCCGGCACCGAGCATCCCGGCGACGTGGACGTCGTGACCGCAGGCGTGGCAGATGCCCTCGGTGGTCGAGGCCCACGGCAGGCCGGTGCGCTCCCCCACCGGGAGTGCGTCCAGGTCGGCGCGCAGCGCCACCCGGTATGCCGGCTGCTCGGCTCCGAGGTCGGCGATCAGCCCGCTGACAGGCAGGCGGCGCACGGCGACCCCGGCGGCCTCGAGGCGTTCGGCGACCTTGGCGGTTGTGCGCGTCTCGCCGCGCGAGAGCTCCGGGTGCGCGTGCAGGTCGTGCTGCAGGGCGAGGAGCTCGGGGGCGAGGGCGTCGATGGTGGTGCACAGGTCGGCCAGCAGATGGTTGTCGCTCATGTCAGCGGTGACTCTACTCGCGGTCTGGCCCTGCCTCGGCCCGCGATCGCACAGGTCGCGAGTCCTCGAGGGGTCGCGATCGCAGGTCGGTGCCGATCGAGGGGTCGCGATCGCAGGTCGGTGCTGATCGAGGGGTCGCGATCGCAGGTCGCGGAACGCCAGGGGATGCGATCGTGGCCCGTCAACCACTCGGTCAGCCGGGTGAACGACTCGGTCCTCCCCTTCGACACCTCCGGGGTCAGTCGAGGGTGAGGGTCGTGGGGTCGATGCCCAGCAACCGGGCGAGCCTGGTCAGTGCCGTGGCCCGACGAGCCGGCTGGAAGATGTCGGCGGCAAACAGCTCGAGACAACCCCAACCGTCGTCCTCGACGAGCAGACGGCGGCTGTTGTCCGCCACGCGCCGGTTCAGTCCGGCGTGGACCTCGCCCTGGTACTCAGCAACGACCTTCTCCTTCTCCCAGACGAAGTCGCCCGTGGCGATCCACTCTCCGGCCCCGTCGCGGATGTCGTGGTTCRGCGATGGCTCCGGCAGTCCGGCGCGCGCGAAGGCCAGACGAGTCCTGGTCTCCATCGGAGACCAGGACCCGGTGCGGAGCAGTGGAAGAGCCGCTTCCATCGTCCTCTTGCCCCGTGGGCTGACACGTCGGGCCACGGCCCGTTCGAGCTTCTCGACAGAGCCGAGGAGCCGGACGACCTGGTCACCGAGCACGACCAGGTCGTCGAGGTCCAGCAGCGGCGCGCAGTCGCACCACGTGTCGGTCGGATCGGTCACGCGCAGTCCGCGGGCTTCGACCACGGCCCGGGCTTCCAGCCCCCGGTGTCCGCGACAACCGGCACGCCTGATCCTTGTCCGTTCCGATGCTCGCATGACGTGGAGGTCGCCACCCTCGAGTCGGGCGGGTAGGGGCAGTCCACAGATCTCGGCGGCCGTGTGGTGCGAGAAGGCACAGTCCTCCGGCAGGACCAGGGCGTAGGCCCAGGCCCGCTGCACCGTCTCCTCCAGCGACACCGCGCTGCGAACACCGGACGTGGGCCTGTCCAGATCACCTCCGGCAAGCCGGCCACGACCCAGGCCCGCCGCGACCCCTTCGGCCAGGGTGAACGGCTTGGTGGAGAGGTTGAGGGGTCGCGATCAGAGGTTCGCACCCGATCGGAGGGTGCTATCGCGACTCCTCGACTCGGCGGTCAGAAGGTATCGCGGGGGACGTAGAGACCCCAGACGTCGCGCAGCGCGTGGCTGACCTCGCCGCCTGTGGCGCGCAGGCGCAGGGCCTCGCGCATCGGGTAGAGGAGGTTGTCGGTGCCCCGAGCGGCCTCGCGGACGGCCTCGAGGGCCGCGTCGACCGCGTCGTTGTCGCGCTCGGCCCGCAGGGCGGCGAGCCGCTCGCGCTGGTCGTGCTCGATCTGCGGGTCGACCCGGAGCGGCTCGTAGGGCTCTTCCTCGTCGAGGGCGAACCGGTTGAGGCCGACGACGGTGCGCTCCTTGCTGTCGATCTCGAGCGCGATGCGGTAGGCGGACCGTTCGATCTCGGACTTCTGGAAGCCCTGCTCGATCGCCGCGACGGCTCCACCACGGTCCTCGACGGCCCGGATGAGGTCGAGGGCGGCGGCCTCGACGTCGTCGGTCATCGCCTCGACGACGTAGGAGCCGGCGAACGGGTCGACGGTCTTGGTCACGTCGGTCTCGTAGGCGATGACCTGCTGGGTGCGCAGGGCCAGGCGGGCGGCCTTCTGCGTCGGGAGCGCGATGGCCTCGTCGAACGAGTTGGTGTGCAGCGACTGCGTGCCACCGAGCACGGCGCCCAGGCCCTGGAGCGCAACCCGGACGAGGTTGACCTCGGGCTGCTGGGCGGTCAGCTGCACCCCGGCCGTCTGGGTGTGGAACCGCAGCATCTGGCTCTTGGGGTTCTTCGCCCCGAACTCGTCCCGCATGATCCGCGCCCAGATCCGTCGGGCCGCCCGGAACTTCGCGACCTCCTCCAGCAGCGTGGTGCGGGCCACGAAGAAGAACGACAGCCGCGGGGCGAAGTCGTCGACGTCGAGCCCGGCAGCCTGGGCCGCGCGCACGTACTCCTTGGCGTTGGCCAGGGTGAAGGCGATCTCCTGCGCGGGCGTCGCCCCGGCCTCGGCCATGTGGTAGCCGCTGATGGAGATGGTGTTCCAGCGCGGAAGCTCCTTGTGGCAGTAGGCGAAGATGTCGCTGATCAGCCGCAGCGACTCTTTCGGCGGGTAGATGTAGGTGCCGCGCGCGATGTACTCCTTGAGCACGTCGTTCTGGATCGTCCCCGCCAGCCGCGACGCGTCCGCGCCGTTCTCCTCGGCGACCAGCTGGTACATCAGCAGGAGCGTGGCCGCCGGTGCGTTGATCGTCATCGACGTGGACAGGTCGCCCAGGGGCAGGCCGCCGAACAGCGTGCGCATGTCGTCGATCGAGTCGATCGCGACGCCGACCTTGCCGACCTCACCGCTCGAGATCGCCTCGTCGGAGTCGTAGCCCATCTGGGTCGGCAGGTCGAAGGCGACGGACAGCCCGCCCGTGCCGTTGGCCACCAGCTGGTGGTAGCGCTCGTTCGACTCCTTGGCGGTGCCGAACCCGGCGTACTGCCGCATCGTCCACGGCCGCCCGGTGTACATGTTCGGGTAGACACCGCGCGTGTACGGGAACTGCCCGGGCGCCCCGAGCTGGGAGTCCGCGTCGAAGCCCTCGAGGTCGCCCGCGGCATACACCGCCTTGATCGGCAGGTCGGACTCGGATCGTGCGGAGGGGACGTCGGCGGCCATGCGGCCCACGATAGTGAGCCGGTATGCCGCGTGGTCACCACTCGTGGCCCACCTCACCGTGGGCTCGGTCACCTCTGGCTGTGTCGTCAGTAGCCCAGCTCGGCCCGGCGCTTGTCCCATCGCTCGGAGAGCTGGTGCATCTCCTCGGTCACGAACTCCAGGAACGCCACGCTGAGCGCCAGGCGGTCCCCGGCGGTCGTCCCCGGGCCACCGACCTGGTCGACGCCCTCGCGGAGGGACTGGGTGAGCGGGGCGTAGATGTTGGCCGAGTTCATCATGACGTCGTGCCAGGCGTCGTCCGCGACGACGTAGACGTCACGACGACTCCCCTGCTCGCGCTCCCGGTGGATCATCCGCATCTGCTGCAGCGAGCGCACCGCACCCGACACGGATGCGGGGCTGACCGCGAGCACCTCCCCGAGCTCGGCGGCCGTCATCCGGCCGTCGTCGTCGGCCAGCAGCGCGGCGAAGACCCGGGACGGCAGTCGCTGCATCCCCGCCGCGGTCAGGGCAGACCCGAAGCGCTCGACGAAGCGTGACGGGTCCGCGGCGGCCTGGGTGGGGGGCATGGAGATAGTTTAGATCATTCAGAGTTTTCTGAAAACCGTGTATCGTCGGAGACATGACTCCTGTCATCGAGGCCACCGGCCTCATCAAGAAGTTCGGCGCCACGACCGCCCTCGACGGCCTCGACCTCACCGTCAACGAGGGCGAGGTCCACGGCTTCCTGGGCCCCAACGGCGCGGGGAAGTCCACCACCATCCGCATCCTGCTCGGCCTGCTCCGCTCCGACGGTGGCACCGTCACCCTGCTCGGGCTGGACCCGTGGAAGCACGCCACCGAGCTGCACCGACAGCTGGCCTATGTGCCGGGCGACGTCGTCCTGTGGCCCAACCTGACCGGCGGCGAGGTCATCGACCTGCTCGGCCGGCTGCGCGGCGGGATCGACGACGGCAAACGCGACAAGCTGCTCGAGGCGTTCGAGCTCGACCCCACCAAGAAGGGGCGCTCCTACTCCAAGGGCAACCGGCAGAAGGTCGCGCTCGTCGCAGCCCTCGCCTCGGACGTCCCGCTGCTGGTCCTCGACGAACCCACGTCGGGACTGGATCCGTTGATGGAGAAGGTCTTCCAGGACCACCTCAGCCAGGTACGCGCGCAGGGCCGCACGGTCCTCCTCTCCAGCCACATCCTGTCCGAGGTCGAGACGGCGGCCGACCGGGTCAGCATCGTCCGGGCCGGCCGGATCGTCGACTCCGGCACCCTCGCCGACCTGCGGCACCTCACGCGAACGAGCGTGTCCGCGACCCTCGCCAGGCCCGTCGCCCAGACCGAGGCCGCGCGGTGGCCCGGTGTCGACGCCGCGCGGCAGGACCGTGACCGGCTCATGCTGTCCGTCGAGACGAGCGCCGTCGGCGACGTGCTGCAGCGACTCGGCCCACACGGCATACAGGCGCTCACCTGCCAGCCGCCGACCCTCGAGGAGCTGTTCCTCTCGCAGTACCGCGACGCGATCGGCACCGGACGAGAGGGAGAAGCCGAGGCCGGCCAGGACCGCAAGGCCGCCTGGGAGGAGGAGGTGTCGGCATGACGTCACTCGTCGGCACCGGACCGCTCCTGCGCCTGGCCTGGCGACGCGACCGCTGGATCATCGTGGCCAGCGTCCTCGCCCTGGTGGCGACGGCCTACGGCTCGATGGTGGCCACCCTCGACCTCTACCCGACCGACGCCGACGCCGCATCGGGCGCTGCGGTGATGGTCGACAACCCCTCGCTGACCGCGCTCTATGGGCCGCTGCCCTCCGCGACCGCCGCCGGGATCGGCGTGCTCAAGACCGTCATGATGGGCAGCCTCTTCACGGCGTTCCTCGCCTTCGCGATCGTGCGACGGCACACCCGCACTGAGGAGGAGGACGGCCGGTTCGAGCTGGTCGCCGCCGGGGTGGTGGGCCGCCGGGCTCCCCTCGCCGCCGCCGTCGGGCTCGCCGCGACGACGGTGGTCGCCACCGGGCTGCTCTCCGCACTGAGCCTGGTCGCGACCGGCGTCGGGCTGACCGGCTCGCTGGCCCTCGGTGTCGTCGAAGTCGTCGCCGGACTCGTCATGACCGGCATCACCGCCATCGCGGTCCAGCTCACCTCGACCACCCGCGGCGCCGGGGGAATCGCGGTGGGGGCGCTGGGCCTGGCCTTCCTCGTCCGTGCCCTGGCCGACACCGCCCAGGGCAGCGGCCAGGACCTCGTCTGGCTGTCGTTCCTCGGTTGGGCCGAGAAGGTCAGCCCGTTCGGCGCGAACCGCCTGTGGCTGCTCCTGCCTGCCGTCGTCGCCACCGCGGCCCTGCTCATCGTCGCCGACCTCTTGCTCCACCGCCGCGACCTCGGCTCGGGGCTGTGGGCCGCGCGACCGGGTCCCACCCGCGCCTCCGCCGCCCTGGGCACCCCGCTCGGCCTCGCGTGGCGCCTCCAGCGAGGTGCGCTGCTGGGTTGGACCATCGGGTATGCCGTCGTGGGACTGGCCGTGGGCAACATCGCCAAGTCCGTGGACGAGATCGCCAGCAGCCCCGGCGTCGAGGAGATGCTCCGGAAGATGAGCGGCGGGCAGGGCTCCCTGGTCGACGTGTTCTTCGGGACCGAGCTGCGTTTCCTCGCGATCGGGGTGGCTGGCTACGGCATCGCGACGGCGCTGCGCCTGCGGTCCGAGGAGAGCGCGGGGCGCGCCGAGGTCGTGCTGGCCGCTGCCGTGAGCCGGTGGCGGTGGGTCGCCAGCCACGCCCTCATCGCCGCACTGGGCTCGCTCTGGCTGCTCGCCGTGGTGGGAGCCGCCGCAGGGCTGTCCGCCGGCGCCGTCAGCAGCACCGGGGTGGGCGACCTGCTCCCGGCCGCCCTCGCGACGGCCCCCGCCGTGCTCGTCTGCGTGGCCCTGACGGTCCTGCTGTTCGGACTGCTCCCACGGTGGTCGACCCTCGCCTGGGGACTGCTCGCAGTGTTCGTGCTGCTGGGCGAGTTCGGGGCGCTGCTGAGCCTGCCCGACTGGATGCTGGCCCTCTCGCCGTTCGACCACCTGGGCAGCCTTCCCGGCGGCGACGCGAACGCCGGTGGACTGCTCGCGCTGTTGGCCGCGGCGGTCGTGACCGGAGCGCTCGGCTTCGTCCGGTTCCGCCGACGCGACCTCGCCACCTGAGCCCCCCGAGGAACCTTTGCTAGCAAAGGAAACTCGGTGATGGACAGGTTGCAACCTGTCCACGAACGAGCACCCTTTGCTAGCAAAGGTTGCTCGGAGGGGGCGGTCAGAGGAGGTCGGTGCGGCCTTCGGACCGCAGGGCGTCGACGACGGCCTTGACGTCCTGGGCGCGTTCGCGGGACATCACGAGCAGCGCGTCCGGGGTGTCGACCACCACGACGTCGTCGAGGCCGACCAGCGCCACGACCCGGCCGGTTCCCGGCACGACGATGCCTGTGGAGTCGACCACCCGCACAGCAGAGGCGTCGCCGAGGACGCGAACACCCGGCATACCGGCTGCGTCGGTCAGCAGGTCGCCCAGGGAGCTGAAGTCGCCCACGTCGTCCCAACGGAACCCACCCGGCACCATCGCGACCCTGCCCTGCGCGGCAGCGGGTTCGGCAACGGCGTGGTCGATCGCGATCTTCTCGAGCCCCGGCCAGACGTCGTCGAGCCGGCCGGGGTCGGCGGCGAGCGCCCGGACCCCCGCCGCGAGCTCGGGGTGCCACTGCGCCAGCAGGTCGAGCAGCACCGTCGCCTTCACGACGAACATGCCGGCGTTCCACCGGAACCGCCCCGTGGCGAGGTACTCCTCCGCCCGCGCCCGGTCCGGCTTCTCGACGAACTGGCTGACGGCAGTCGCCGGTCCCTCGCCGAGCACCGAAGCCATCTCGATGTAGCCGAATCCCGTTGCGGGGCGGGTGGGTTCGATACCGATGGTGACGACGAAACCCTGCTCCGCCACGCGGACGGCGTCGGCGACGCAGGCGCGGAACGCCTCCTCGTCAGCAATGACGTGGTCGGCCGCGAACGACCCGAGCACCGCGTCGGGGTCGCGCGCCTCGAGCACCGCAGCCGCCCACCCGATCGCCGCCATCGAGTCCCGCGGCGCGGGTTCGGCCAGGAGCTGGTCGGAGGGCAGCTCGGGCAGCTGCTCCCCCACCGCCGCGCGGTGCGAGACGCCGGTGACGACCAGCACCCGCGAGCCGGTCAGCGGGGCGAGCCGGTCCCACGTGGCCTGCAGCAGGGAGCGGCCCGAGCCGGTGAGGTCGTGCAGGAACTTGGGCGACGTAGCGCGCGACAGCGGCCACAGCCTCGTCCCGGCACCCCCGGCGGGGATCACCGCCCAGAAGTGGTCGTTCGTTGGTGCAGCCTCATTCGTCGCCGCCGATGACATGGCCGGAACGCTAGCCCACCCACCAGCCCGTCACCTGCCGCTCACCCGACACACCCCCAACCGTGGCCGTCACCTCACCCGGGGTGCGGACGCTTGGTCGTGTGCGCGTAGCCATCGTCACCGAGTCGTTCCTGCCCTACCTCAACGGGGTCACGACCAGCGTCTGCCGCGTCGCCGAGTGCCTGCGCGACCGTGGCCACGAGGCGCTGATCCTCGCCCCGCGCCCGGCCCCGACCCACTACGCCGGGTATGCCGTCCACGGCCTCGCGTCCGTGCCCGTGCGTCAGTTCCCGGTGGGGCTGCCGATGGGCGGCGAGGTCGAGGCGGCCCTGGCCGACTTCGCGCCGGACGTCGTGCACGTGGCCTCCCCCTTCGTGCTGGGCGCGAGCGCCCTGTCGGCTGCGGCACGGCTCGGGCTCCCGACCGTGGCGATCTACCAGACCGACATGCCCAGCTACATCCGACAGCACGGCCCCGGGGCGGTGGGCCGCGGCGCCGCCCGGGCGGCCTGGCGCTGGATCCGCCGGATGCACGAGATGGCCGACCTGACCCTCGCCCCCTCGTCGGCGACCCTCGCCGAGCTGGAGGCGCACGGCATACCTCGCACCGCGCTCTGGGCCCGTGGCGTGGATGCCGTCCTGTTCAACCCCGGGTGGCGCGCGGACGCCGGCACCCGGGCGCTGCGGCGGTCCCTCGCGCCCCAGGGGCAGGTGCTCCTCGGCTACGTCGGCCGGCTCGCCCCCGAGAAGGAGCTGGCCCGGCTCGCCTCGCTCGCCGGCCTCCCGGGCCTGCGCGTGGTGATCGTGGGCGAAGGCCCCACCCGCGAGGACGACGCCGAGGCCCTCGCCGCCGCAGGCGTCGACGCGGTGTTCCTCGGCCGACGCGAGGGCGACGACCTCGCGAGGGCGTATGCCGCGTTCGACCTCTTCGTGCACACCGGCACCCGGGAGACATTCGGGCAGACCCTGCAGGAGGCCGCGGCGACGGGGCTGCCCGTCATCGCGCCGGCCCGTGGCGGTCCCCTCGACCTCGTCGACCACTCGCGCACGGGACTGCTCTTCGACCCGGACAGCCCCACCGCCCTGCGCGAGGCAGTGGCGCACCTGGCCGGCGACCGCGTGAAGCGGGAGGCCATGGGCGAGGCCGGCCGGCTCCGCGTGGCCCCCCTGAGCTGGGCATCGCTGACCGACCAGCTGCTCGCCCACTACTCCTCGGCCCAGCAGTCCCGGTCCCTCGCCGGCTAGGAGCCTGCCTGGAGTCGGGCTGGGAACCGGGCACGCGGCATACCAGCGGGTAACCGGGCCTGTCTGGTTTCTCACAGGCGGGCCGTTCACGGTCCCGGCGGTCGGGCCGATAACCTGACGGGCGAACTACGGCCCTCGACGCTCGCCGACGACTGCCGTGACACCTGCTTCGAAAGGGACGCGCAGTGGCGCAGGCAGCCAACGGGACCCTCTACCGCGGCCGTGAAGGCATGTGGTCGTGGGTGGCCCACCGCATCAGCGGCGTACTGATCTTCCTCTTCCTGTTCGCGCACGTGCTCGACACGGCGCTGGTGCGGGTCTCCCCTGACTCCTACAACGAGGTGATGGGGGCCTACAAGAACCCCGTCGTCGGGATCGCGGAGGCCGGGCTGGTCGCCGCCGTGATCTTCCACGCGCTCAACGGTCTTCGCATCATCGCGGTCGACTTCTGGGCCAAGGGTCCGAAGTACCAGCGACAGCTCTTCTGGGCGGTCGCCGTCGGTTTCCTCGTGCTGTTCGCGCCCTTCGCGATCCGGCACCTGACCGTCGTGTTCACGCACTGAGAGGCCGGGGGAACCCATGAGCGCCACCACCGAAACCAACTACGTCGCCGGTCCCGACGCCACGTCGGCCAAGAAGTCGCGCTACCGACGGGTCTCCAAGGGCCGCGGCAACTTCGAGCTCTGGTCCTGGGTCTTCATGCGGGGCAGCGGCGTCCTGCTGCTCGTCCTCGTGTTCGGGCACCTGTTCGTCAACCTCATGCTGGGCGAGGGCATCCACGGCATCGACTTCGCCTTCGTCGCCGGCAAGTGGAGCAGCCCGTTCTGGCAGACGTGGGACCTGCTGATGCTGTGGCTCGCGGAGCTGCACGGCTTCAACGGGGTCCGGACGATCATCAACGACTACACCGAGAAGGACCGCACCCGGTGGATCCTCAAGGGCCTGCTGGTCGCGAGCGCCCTGCTCGTCATGGTGCTCGGCACGCTGGTCATCTTCACCTTCGACCCGTGCCTCGACCCGTCCTCCACCCTCTCCGTGTGCGCACGGTGACCCCGGAACCCCAAAGGAAACAGCACTGATGCAGACGCACAAGTACGACGTCGTCATCGTCGGGGCCGGCGGCGCGGGCATGCGTGCCGCGCTCGAGTCGAGCACCCGCACCCGTACGGCGGTGCTGACCAAGCTCTACCCGACCCGCTCCCACACCGGCGCGGCGCAGGGCGGCATGTGCGCCGCCCTCGCCAACGTCGAGGAGGACAACTGGGAGTGGCACACCTTCGACACCGTCAAGGGCGGTGACTACCTCGTCGACCAGGACGCGGCAGAGATCATGTGCCGCGAGGCGATCGACGCTGTCATCGACCTCGAGAAGATGGGCCTGCCGTTCAACCGCACCCCCGAGGGCAAGATCGACCAGCGCCGGTTCGGTGGGCACACGCGCAACCACGGTGAGGCCGCCGTCCGCCGGTCCTGCTTCGCCGCCGACCGCACCGGCCACATGATCCTCCAGACGCTCTACCAGAACTGCGTCAAGCAGGGCGTCGAGTTCTACAACGAGTTCTACGTCCTCGACCTGCTGATGAACACCGGCGCCGACGGCGTGCAGCACACCGCCGGCGTCGTGGCCTACGAGCTCGCCACCGGTGAGCTGCACGTCTTCCAGGCGAAGTCGGTCGTGTTCGCCACGGGTGGCACCGGCAAGGTCTTCAAGACCACGTCCAACGCCCACACCCTCACCGGGGACGGCATGGGCGTCGCCTTCCGGCGCGGAATCCCCTTGGAGGACATGGAGTTCTTCCAGTTCCACCCGACCGGCCTGGCCGGTCTCGGCATCCTCCTGTCCGAGGCCGCCCGCGGCGAGGGCGGCATCCTCCGCAACGCGGACGGCGAGCGGTTCATGGAGCGCTACGCCCCCACCATCAAGGACCTCGCGCCCCGCGACATCGTCGCCCGCTCCATGGCGAACGAGGTCCGTGAAGGCCGTGGCGCCGGCCCCAACAAGGACTACGTCCTGCTCGACCTGACCCACCTCGAGCCGGCCCACATCGACGCCAAGCTGCCCGACATCACCGAGTTCGCCCGCACCTACCTCGGTGTCGAGCCCTACACCGAGCCGGTTCCCGTCTACCCGACTGCGCACTACGCCATGGGCGGTGTGCCGACGAACGTCGAGACCGAGGTGCTGCGCAACAACACCGACATCGTCCCGGGCCTGTTCGCCGCCGGCGAGGTCGCGTGCGTCTCGGTGCACGGCTCCAACCGCCTGGGCACCAACAGCCTCCTCGACATCAACGTCTTCGGGCGCCGGGCCGGCATCGCCGCCGCGGAGTATGCCGCGAACGCACCGTACGTCGACCTGCCCGCCAACCCCTCGACCTTCGTCGAGGCGATGGTGGAGACCATCCGCACCCGCGACAGCGGCGAGCGCGTGGCCGACCTGCGCCGAGCCCTGCAGGAGACGATGGACCGCAACGTCCAGGTCTTCCGCACCGAGGCCTCCATGAAGGAGGCCCTCGGGGTCATCGACGAGCTCAAGGAGCGCTACGCCCACGTCGTCGTCCAGGACAAGGGCAAGCGCTACAACACCGACCTCCTCGAGGCCGTCGAGCTCGGCTTCCTCATCGAGCTGGCCGAGGTCATCACCCTCGGGGCCCTGGCCCGCAAGGAGTCCCGCGGCGGTCACTTCCGTGAGGACTACGAGGCGCGCGACGACGTCAACTTCATGCGCCACACCATGGCCTACCGCGCGCCGGTCACCGACGACGAGCTGGGCCCGAAGTTCGCGGACGAGGTCCGCCTCGACTACAAGCCCGTGACCGTCACCCGCTACCAGCCGATGGAGCGCAAGTACTGATGACCGCCACCACGACCGAGACGACCTCCGCAGGCACGGCTGGAAAGGACGCCCCCAAGTCCGGAGCCGTCCCGTCCTTCACCGTCACCCTGAAGATCTCGCGCTACAACCCCGAGACCGACAGCGAGCCGCACTGGGAGACCTACCAGGTCACCTCGCACGCCACCGACCGCGTCCTCGATGCGCTGCACCAGATCAAGTGGGACCAGGACGGCTCACTGTCGTTCCGCAGGTCCTGCGCCCACGGGGTCTGCGGTTCGGACGCGATGCGGATCAACGGCAAGAACCGGCTCGCGTGCAAGACGCTCATCAAGGACGTCAACCCCGACAAGCCCATCACCGTCGAGCCGATCAAGGGCCTTCCCGTCGAGAAGGACCTCATCGTCGACATGGAGCCGTTCTTCGACGCCTACCGCGAGGTGATGCCGTTCCTCATCACCGAGGGCAACGAGCCGACGCGCGAGCGCATCCAGAGCCAGGCCGACCGCGACCGGTTCGACGACACGACCAAGTGCATCCTGTGCGCCGCCTGCACGACGAGCTGCCCGGTGTTCTGGAACGACGGCCAGTACTTCGGGCCGGCCGCGATCGTCAACGCCCACCGGTTCATCTTCGACACCCGCGACGACGGTGGGGCACAGCGCCTGGAGATCCTGAACGACAAGGAAGGCGTGTGGCGCTGCCGCACGACCTTCAACTGCACGGACGCGTGCCCGCGTGGCATCCAGGTGACGCAGGCGATCCAGGAAGTGAAGCGCGCGCTCCTCACCAGCCGCTTCTGACCTTGGTCGGCACCGCGCTGTCGCGCACACCGGAAAGGGCGCTTGCACACGCTCGTGCGGCAGTCGTGGTCGTGGTCGCGGCGTTGGTGCTCTCGATGGGGGCCGCGGCCCCGGCGTCTGGCGCAGCGAAGCCGACGCCGTCGGTGACGACGAAGGGGCTGCCGACGCCTGCGAGCACCGTCGATCCGCTGGTGTCGGTCGGTGGGCCGCGGCTGGCGTCCATGGGGGTCGTCACGGATCTGCCGGCGGGGGTCCCTGCCCCGCCCATGCTGCGTGACGTGTCGTGGGTGCTGGCCGACCTGGACTCGGGGAAGGTGGTCGCGGCGAAGGCCGCGCACGCCCGGTTGCTCCCGGCCAGCACGCTCAAGGCGCTGACCGCGCTGACCCTCATCCCGCGGGTGCCTGCTGGACGCACGATCGTCGCGACCCAGGCCGATGCCAATGCGGACGGCACCCGCGTCGGGTTGGTGCCCGGGCTGCCCTACACGGCCGGACAGCTGTTCCAGGCGCTGCTCATGGCGTCGGGGAACGACGCCGCCTACTCCCTCAGCGAAGCCGGCGGCGGGCGAGAGGCCACGCTGGCCGCGATGAACGAGCGCGCGGCATACCTCGGAGCGCACGACACGCTGGCCAAGGACCCGTCCGGCCTGGACCGCCCCGGGCAGACGTCGAGCGCCTACGACCTGGCGCTGATCGGGCGGGCAGCGTTGCTGCTCAAGGACTTCCGCACCTACGTCTCGACCAAGCAGGTCGACTTCCCCGGTCGCCTGGACCCCAGGACGAAGAAGCGCGCGACCTACAAGGTCAACAACCACAACAAGCTGCTCTACAACTACGCCGGCACCATCGGCGTCAAGAACGGCTACACCG
>NZ_JBFUEP010000056.1:0-24673 GCF_056403895.1 Pedococcus sp. P2_E5 | reverse complement strand
TCCGCGCGGAAGCCGGGCAGGGGCGTGAGATGGGGTTCGACGGCAAGACGCTCATCCACCCCGGCCAGGTCGACGCGTGCAACGAGACGTTCGCGCCGAGTGCGGCAGCCGTCGACGACGCGCGCGCGGTGATCGCCGCGTTCGAGTCGGCGCAGGCCGAGGGACGCGGGGTCGCGACCCTGAACGGCCGGCTGATCGAGAGCCTGCACGTCGAGACGGCCCAGCGGGTGCTGGCCATCGACGAGGCCATCGCGGCGCTGGCCGACCGGGCCTGAGACGCCAGACCGGCCCGGCCGGACAAAGGTGGCCGGTCGAGGCAACCTTTGCGCGGTCCGGGGCGTCTAGGTGAGTGCGGTCGTCCTCGGGGGAGGGCGACCGCGCCAATATTCGGCCGATTCGATGTAAACGCGCCGGGAGACCCCGGCGCGTTTACATCGAATCGGTGAAGACAGGTTCGAGGGTCACGATTCGGCGCGGGGGACAACCAGATCGTCCTCGCGTGCGTCACCATGACTGACAGGACGTTGCCAGCGGACCGTTGTCTGCCGGCCAGGGAAGGGGAAGTCGATGGAGCGCAGGGAGGCGGGAGCCCGCACCGCTCTGGCCGGAGCGGTGCTGGCCGGGGTGCTCGTGCTGAGCGCCTGCGGGGGGATCACCTTCGGGCAGAACACCTCGGCGACTCCGTCGGCGGCGCAGGGCACGACGCCTGTGTCCGACCCCTCCTCCGCACCTGTGGAGCCGAGCCCGGGTGACACGGTCACGACCACGAGCCCGACGCCCACGCCATCGACCCCTTCGCCGTCGACCACGAAGCCCGCGCCCAAGCCGACGCCCAAGCCGACCCCGAAGCCGATCCCCACGGCGGGTGACACCCTCCATGCCGGCGACACCGGCCCCTACGTCAAGCAGGTCCAGCAGCAGCTCTCGGCCCTCGGCTACTGGAACGGCTCGGCCGACGGGTCCTACGGCGGCCTGACCTCCCAGGCGGTGATGGCCCTGCAGAAGGCGGCCGGCCTCGGCCGTGACGGAGTGTTCGGTCCCTCCACGCGTCGCGCCCTCCAGAACGGCGTCCGCCCGCAGTCCCGCACCGGTGGCACCGGCATCGAGATCGACAAGGCACGCCAGCTGCTGCTGGTCGTCCGTGGCGGCAGGGTGACCCTGATCCTCAACACCAGCACCGGCAGCGGTCAGCCGTACACCAGCCAGGGCACGACCCGGGTCGCGACCACGCCAGCGGGCAGCTACAGCACGTACCGGGCGGTCAACCACCTCGACAAGGGTCCGCTCGGCGACCTGTGGCGTCCGCGGTACTTCAACGGCGGCATCGCCGTCCACGGGGCGGGCAACGTGCCCGGCTACCCGGCATCCCACGGGTGCGCCCGCGTCAGCAACCCCGCGATGGACATGATCTGGGCCAACAACCTGATGCCGCTCGGCGGCTCCGTCACGGTCTACTGACTGCCCTGGCGGTCGAACTGCTGGCGGACCCAGCGCAGCTGGGCCGCGCCGTGGTCCTTCCAGTAGTCCGCGGTGTGTCCGCCAGAGTCGAGGGTGAGCAACGCCTCGGGGAGCGCCTTCGCGAAGGCCTTGTTGCCCGGCGCGAACGGGTCGGAGCGGCCGCAGTCGAGCCGCACCGGGATCTGGCGCAGGACCTTGGTGCGGCTGGCGTCGAAGACGTCGTGGGCCTCGAAGTCCTCGGCGTCGTCGAACGCGCCCGGGGCGCTCAGCCCGGGGGCGGTCCAGAGCGCAGCGCTCTCGGCGACGACGGCGGCAACCCGCTGCGGGCCCAGCTGGCTGGCGAGCAGCAGCGACCCGTAGCCACCCATCGACCAGCCGAGGAAGGCGACCTTCCCGGCATACCCCGTCTCGCGCTGGACGAGGGGCAGGAAGTCCTCGATCACCATGGCCCCGGTGTCGACGCCCGCCCGGCGCGCGTGCCAGTAGTAGTCACCGCCGTCGACGGAGGCGAGCGTCAGCCGTGCCGAGGTGACGTGGTCCTGGAGGTTCATGATCCGGAACGCGTGGCTCGCGTCGCCTCCCTTGCCGTGCAGGACGACGACGACCGGTCTCAGGTCGGCGTCGCCCTCGGTCTGCTGGGCGATCCGCCACGTGATGTCGCGCCCCGGCCAGTGCCTGCTGGTCAGCGACCCGGAGCGGACCTCGACGGCGGACGGGCCGCACCCCGCGACACCCAGGGCGGCCGTGCCGGCCACCCCTGCGAGGAGGGTGCGGCGGGTGATCGTGGCCATGTCCTCACCCTAGGGCGAGACCTGCCGCGGACCTTGGTATGCCGCGCGGCCGGCTACCACCGCGACGTCGCCTCGGCGACGAGGTCGCCGAGCAGCTCGCCCTCGTCGACCGCCAGGCCCTTGCTGACGAACCAGCGACACATGTTGGCGACGTCGCGCTCGAGGAACTCGAAACCGCGCGGATTGCCAATGATGTCAACGATCTGCGGCCAGTCGATGATGACGAGGCGCTCCTCGTGGAGCAGCACGTTGTAGGGCGACAGGTCGCCGTGGGCCCACCCGCGCTGCGCCAGGACGACCATCGAGGACCGGAGCTGTTCGAACAGGTCGGGGAGGAGCCCCGGGTCGGGCCGGGTCTGGGAGAGGCGCGGTGCCGCTTCACCATCGGCGCCGATGAACTCCATCAGCATCTCGCGGTCGCTCAGCTGCACCGGGTAGGGCACCGGCAGTCCCATGCCCCACAGCGTGCTCAAGGCCTCGAACTCCGCGATCGCCCACTGCCCCGAGAGCAGCTCCTTGCCGAACTCGGTGCGACGGGACATCGCCCGCATCTCGCGGCTACGCCGGACCCGCCGGCCCTCGTGGTAGCCGGCGTCCCGGTGGAAGAGACGGTGCTCGCCGGTGCGGTAGCGCTTGGCGGCGAGGAACGAGTCGACGGCAGGCGTGGTCCTGCCGTCCGGCATCCAGCGCCGGACGATGTGGACGTCGGCCTCCTTGCCCGTCTTGAGGACGCCGAGGTCGGACTCGACAGCGCCGAGCGCGGTGATGACCCAGTCGGGTCGGGGTTTCGGACCGTGCGTGGCACCGTCCCAGCTCGACCAGCGCTCACCCTCGGGGGGCGCGTCGGGCAGGCTGTCAAACGAGAAGGAGAAGTGCTCCTGGAACTGCATGGGTGGACTCCATCGAAAGAAGGGAATGGGCACGGGATGCGCCCAGGACCGTCGTGGACATCTCGTGCCTCCTTCTGTCGAGGTAGTCGTCCCGCTGGGGGAGTCGTGCGCGCGGCGGGATGCCGCGCGGCATGCGGGGACAGCGTGACAGACCCGGTCGCCGCCCCGCCACCGGTTTTCGACCGAGGACACGACGCGCCGCCGATTCGGCCGCCGAGACTGCTTCTCCGCGGCGCGCCGTGTCCTCGGCGCCGGCCGGGTGGGGAGGCTCACACGGTCGGAACCTGTGCTGGGACTGGGCCACTCGGCATACTCGCGGGAGGTCCATTTCCCCCTGACCGCGACGACCCGGTCACGAAATCGCAAGGTGGCGAACCACGATGTCCCGACTCCAGCAGACCGATGGCCTGACTGACGAGCAGCAGGAGCTCATCAAGCTCGTGCGCGAGTTCGTCAACGAGCAGATCATCCCGGTGGCACAGGAGCTCGAGCACAAGGACGAGTACCCCACCGAGATCGTCGAGGGCATGAAGGAGATGGGGATCTTCGGGCTGATGATCCCCGAGGAGTACGGCGGCCTGGGGGAGTCGCTGCTGACCTATGCGCTGGTCGTCGAGGAGATCGCCCGCGGCTGGATGTCGGTCAGCGGCATCGTCAACACCCACTTCATCGTGGCCTACATGCTGCTGCAGCACGGCACCGACGAGCAGAAGCAGCGCTACCTGCCCAAGATGGCGACGGGCGAGATCCGGGGCGCCTTCTCGATGAGTGAGCCGGGTCTCGGCTCGGACGTGTCGGCCATCAAGACCAAGGCCGTCCGCGACGGTGAGACCGACAACTGGTCCATCACCGGCCAGAAGATGTGGCTCACCAACGGCGGCAGCGCGAATCTCGTTGCGGTGCTTGTGAAGACGGACCTCGGTGCCGACTCCGTGTACAAGAACATGACGACGTTCCTGATCGACAAGACCTCCGGCTTCGGGGAGACGGCCCAGGGCGTCACCATCCCGGGCAAGATCGACAAGATGGGCTACAAGGGCGTCGACACGACCGAGATGGTCCTCGACGGTCACCAGACCACCAGCGCCCAGATCCTCGGCGGCGAGCCGGGCAAGGGCTTCTACCAGATGATGGACGGCGTCGAGGTGGGTCGCGTGAACGTCGCTGCGCGCGCGTGTGGCGTCTCGATGCGTGCCTTCGAGCTGGGGATCGCCTACTCCCAGCAGCGCGAGACGTTCGGCAAGAAGATCGCCGAGCACCAGGGGATCCTTTTCCGCCTCGCCGACATGGCCACCAAGGTCGAGGCCAGCCACCAGATGATGGTCAAGGCGGCGCGGCTCAAGGACGCCGGCGCACGCAACGACCTCGAGGCCGGCATGGCCAAGTACCTCGCGGCCGAGAACTGCGCGAACGTCGTCGAGCAGTCCTTCCGCATCCACGGGGGCTACGGCTACTCCAAGGAGTACGAGATCGAGAGGCTCTACCGCGAGGCCCCCATGCTGCTGATCGGCGAGGGCACGGCCGAGATCCAGAAGATGATCATCGGCCGCCGGTTGCTCGAGGACTACGCGTTGAAGAAGTGAAGGCGCTCTCGAGAAGTGTTGCCGGGCTGAAGAGCTGAGGCGAGGTATGCCGTGTGGCCGGGCCACGCGGCATACCCCAGGTGCCGATCGGGTGCCGATCAGCGCACTCCCAGCCGGCTTTGACACACTGGGACCATGAGCACGCAGCCGAATGCCATGGCGAGGTCCCGCGCGGTCCTGGCGCTGGAGTACCCGATGTCCCTGGGCCGCTACGACACCTACGCCAAGGCGCAGAAGGCCGTGGACTACCTGTCGGACCACGAGTTCCCGGTGCAGAACGTCCTCATCGTCGGCACCGACCTCAAGCAGCTCGAGCGGGTGACCGGCCGGTTGACCCGACAGCGGGTTGCCATCGGCGGCCTGGTGTCCGGGGCCTGGTTGGGTCTGTTCGTCGGGTTGATCTTCTCGCTGCTCGACACCAGCGGCGGCGCAGGCTTCGTGGGCGTGCTGCTGACCGTTGCCTTCGGGGCGATCTTCGGGCTGGTGTGGGCGCTGATCGGGTACGCCCTGACCGGCGGCAACCGCGACTTCACGTCCGTGATGCAGGTGGTCGCCACCCAGTACGWGGTGCTGGTGGAGCACAAGTTCGCCGCCCAGGCGCGCGAGCTGCTGACGAAGATGGACCCCATGGCCGCGGCACAGGCCCAGGTCGACGCGGCGCGCGAGGCCGAGCGCCAGCGGGCAGCGGACCAGCAGCCGCCCACGCCGTCGGCCTGACCGCAAAGCCCGCACGGCATACGTCATCGGGGCGCACGGCATACGCAATCAACCGTAGGCAAGTCCGCGCTGCGGGGAGCACACTGCTAGAGGCATCCGCACCGCTGTCTCGCAGCCCGGCTCTCGACGGGAGACCCCCATGGCCCGGTCAGCCGACGTCCCCGTCGACCCCGTGCAGTCGGCCGACGCGGCGACGCTGGCGGACCGGCTGCGTGAGACGCGGGAGCAGCTCGCCGCGGTCAACGAGGTCCTCTCGGCGGTCGGGCGATCGGCCGGAGACCCGGACACGGTGCTCGCCACGATCGTGGACAGCGCCCGGCGGCTGTGCCGCTCGGACTCGGCGCAGCTCTGCCTCCTGGACGACGACCGGGTCTTCCAGCTGATCAAGGCGGTCGGGGTGAGCGAGGAGGCCATCGCCTACCTCGCCGACCACCCGCTGCCGCTGGACCGCGCCACCTTGATGGGCCGGGTGGGGCTGGACCGCAGGGCCCAGCAGATCGAGGACGTCGTGGCCGACCCGGAGTACGGCCGCCTCGACCTGCAGCGCGTCGCGGGGTTCCGGACCACGATGGGCGCCCCCCTGATCGTGGACGACGAGGTGGTCGGGGCGATGGTGCTGTGGCGCAACGAGGTCAGCCCGTTCGCCGACCGCGAGCTGTCCATCGTGACGGCGTTCGCCGGCCAGGCGGCGCTGGCCATCAACGGGGTCCGCCTGGTGCAGGAGCTCCAGGCGGGGCGTGCCGAGCTGGCGCGCAAGGTCGACCAGCTCGAGGCACTCGCGGAGATCGGCCAGGCGATCAGCTCGACCCTGGATCCGGACGAGGTGCTCGGCACCATCGTGCTGCATGCCGTCGAGCTCTCCGGAGCCGATGGCGGCTCGCTCATGGAGTACGACGAGGACTCGAGCCTGTTCCGCGTCCGGACTGCCGTCGGAACGAGCCCGGAGGTGATCAAGGCGCTCAAGGAGACCCGGATCCACGTCGACGAGACGGTCGTCGGCGAAGCGGCGCTGTCGGGTAGCCCGATCCAGGTCCCGGACCTGCGGGAGGTCGACCTGGACCCGCACCTCAAGGTCCTTCACGACGCCGGCTGGCGCTCGCTCGTGGCCATCCCGCTGGCGCGGCCCGACCGGATCGTCGGAGTGCTGGTCGTCCGGCGCAAGACCACCGGTGCCTTCAGCGACGAGACCTGCGACATGCTGACGGCCTTCGCGAGCCAGTCCGCCGTGGCCCTGACCAACGCCCGGCTCTACCGCGAGCTCGAACGGCAGCGGGCCGCGCTGGCGGTGACGAGCCAGCACAAGTCCGAGTTCCTCGCGAGCATGTCGCACGAGCTCCGGACTCCGCTCAACGCCGTCATCGGGTTCTCGGAGGTGCTGCTCGAGCGGATGTTCGGGGACCTCAACGAGCGGCAGGAGGACTACCTGCAGGACATCCTCGGCGCGGGCCGCCACCTGCTCGACCTGCTCAACGACGTCCTCGACCTGTCCAAGGTGGAAGCCGGCCACATGGAGCTGGAGCAGACCACCTTCCCGATCGCCGACGCGGTCAACCAGGTCTTGTCGTTGCTGCGCGAACGAGCCGGGCGCCACGGCATCGACCTGCGCTCGGACATCGGGGCCGGCCTGTCCCACGTCACCGCCGACCAGCTGCGGTTCAAGCAGGTGCTGCTCAACCTCGTCGGCAACGGCGTGAAGTTCACCCCCGATGGAGGCGCCGTGACCGTGTCGGCGTGGCGCGAGGGGAACGAGCTCACCGTGACCGTGGCGGACACCGGCATCGGTATCGCGGAGGGAGACCAGGAGCGGATCTTCGACTCGTTCCAGCAGGGCGCGCGCACCCCGTCGGTGACCGAGGGAACCGGTCTCGGTCTCACCCTCACGCGTCGCATCATCGAGCTGCACGGCGGGCGGGTCTGGCTCACCAGCGAGGTGGGTGTCGGAAGCACCTTCGGCTTCGCGCTGCCCCAGCCGGTCGCCGCGCCGCGGGAGGCGCAGCCGGCCTGGACCCTCCCGGCCGTGGACGACACCCGCCCGGCCGTCGTGGTCATCGAGGACGACCCGAGCTCGTCCGAGCTCGTCGGCGTCCACCTCACCGCAGCGGGCCTGCGGCCGGTGCCCGTACGCAGCGGCGAGGAAGGTCTCGAGGCGATCCGGGCACTGCGTCCCACGGCCGTGGTCCTCGACATCCGGCTGCCGGGCATGGACGGCTGGGACGTCCTGGGCCAGATCAAGGCCGACCCGGAGCTCGCCGGCATCCCGGTGGTCGTCGTCTCCGTCCTGCCGGACCGCGGTCGCGGGTTCGCCCTCGGCGCGTCCGACTACCTCGTGAAGCCGGTCGCCCGCGAGGTGCTGCTGGCAGCGGTATGGCGCGCCGTCGCCGACCGCGCGGACCAGAAGGGGGTGGGCGCCGCGGGGAAGCCGCGCTCGCTGGCCGTCATCGACGACGACCCGAKGGCGCTGGAGATCGTGCGCGCCACGCTCGAGCCGCACGGCTGGAGGGTCGCGACGTTCACCCGGGGGGCTGAGGCACTGAGGTCGATGGCGACCCTGGCCCCGACGGTGGTCCTGGTCGACCTCCTCATGCCCGACACGGACGGGTTCGCCGTCATCGACGCGCTGCGCGCCGACCCCAGCACCGCCGCCGTCCCCGTGGTGGTGCTGACGTCCAAGTCGCTCACGGAGGAGGACCGGGCCCGGTTGCAGGGCCGGATCGAGTTCGTCGCCTCCAAGAGCCAGCTCGACCTCGGGGTGCTCGCACGACGGCTGGCCGACGTGGCCGCCACCAGGGTCACGGTGACGGGCACGGCGGGCGCGGTGCCGCGCACGGAGGGCGCGGTGCCGGGCTCCGCGGGCGCGAGGGAGGCGACGGGATGAGCGAGGGAACGGTGCTGCTCGTCGAGGACAACCCGCGAAACCTGAAGCTGGCGCGCGATGTCCTGGAGTTCGCCGGCTTCACCGTGACCGTCGCCACGACCGGGGAGGAGGCCGTCAGCGAGGCAACCCGGACCCTGCCGGACCTCATCCTGATGGACCTCCAGCTGCCGGGGATCAGTGGTCAGACGGCGCTCGGCCGGCTGAGGGACGACCCACGCACGGCGGCGATCCCCGTCGTTGCCCTCACCGCCTTCGCGATGCGGGCCGATCGCGAGCACGCCCTGTCGACCGGCTTCGACGGCTACCTCGAGAAGCCGATCAGCGTGCGTGACTTCCCCGACCAGGTGCGCAGCCACCTGCGCGAAGGCCGGTCGGGAGGTTCGCGTGACTGACGTCGCCGGCACGGTCCTGGTGGTCGACGACCTCCCCCAGAACGTGCGCCTCATGGACGCGGTGCTCTCGCCTCGTGGCTACACGGTGCTGGGTGCCAGCTCGGGCGAGGAGGCGTTGGAGCTGATCGCCACACACCTGCCGGACGTCATCCTGCTCGACGTCATGATGCCTGGAATCGACGGTTACGAGACGTGTCGGCGCATCCGCTCGGACCCCACCACGTCGTTCCTTCCCGTGGTGATGGTCACCGCCAGTGGCGACGCGGAGCGGTTGCGTGCTCTCGAGGCCGGCGCAGACGACTTCATCACCAAACCCCTGGACCAGCCCGAGCTGCTGGCAAGGGTCCGCTCGCTGGTCCGGGTCAAGCGCTACCACGACACCGTGACCGCCCAGGCGGAGGCGCTCGCCTCGTGGAACCGTGAGCTGGAGGCCCGCGTGAGCGCCCAGGTGGAGGAGCTGGAGCGGTTCGGCCGACTGCGGCGGTTCCTGTCGCCCCAGATCGCAGGGTTGGTCGTCGACAGCGGCGACGAGTCGTTCCTCCAGAGCCACCGGTGTGAGATCACCGCCGTGTTCACGGACCTGCGCGGCTTCACGCCCTTCGCGGAGACGGCCGAGCCGGAGGAGACGATGGCCGTCCTGCGGGAGTACCACCTGGCCCTCGGGGAGCTGGTCTTCACGTACGAGGGAACCCTCGAGCACTTCGCCGGCGACGGGTTGCTGGTCTTCTTCAACGATCCCGTTCCCTGCCCGGATGCGCCCGAACGCGCCGTGCGGATGGCCGTTGCCATGCGGGAGCGGGTGACCGGGCTGGCGGAGGCGTGGCGCAGGCGCGGTCACGACCTGGGCTTCGGGGTGGGCATCGCGCAGGGGTACGCGACCCTCGGCCGCGTGGGCTTCCCCGGGCGGTACGACTACGCGGCGATCGGGACGGTCACCAACCTCGCCGCCCGGCTGTGCTCGGAGGCCGCGGCCGGCCAGATCCTGGTGACCCAGCGGGTGCTGACAGGCGCTGCGGCTGTGGCGACGAGCCGGAGCGTGGGGCCACTGGCGCTGCGGGGCTTCAGCCGCCCCGTGGACGCTCACGAGATCCTCGGACTGACGAGCGCGGAGGTAGCGCAATGACGAGCACAGCAGACGTGTACGACCACGCAGCCAGGGGCGAGGACACCGCTGTCGGCCGCACCCTCGACGACCTCGACGACGCAGCCCGGAACGCCGCCTTCGACGCGCTCCAGGCCCGGTTGCCGCAGGTCTGGCGGGACATCGGGACCAACGCGCCGGACGAGTCGGTGGTGGTCATCCCCTCGATGACGGTGGACCGGGTGGTCGCGAGCTCGGGCGGAATGAACCAGGCCCTGGAGGAGCGTTTCCTGTTCCTCCTGCTGCTGCTGCGCCAGCCACGGCTGCGCATGGTCTACGTGACCTCGATGCCGATCAACCCGATGGTCGTGGAGTACTACCTGTCGCTGCTGCCGGGCGTGATCCCGAGCCACGCCAGGGCACGGCTGTCCCTCGTCGCGGTCGGCGACACCGGTCCTGAGCCGCTGACCGAGAAGCTCCTGGCCCGGCCCCGTGTGCTCGCAGAGATCAGGGCGCTCGTCCCGAACCGGTTGCGGTCGCACCTGATCCCCTACAACACGACCGAGCTCGAACGTGACCTGGCCCTCGTCCTCGGGATCCCCATGTATGGCGCGGATCCCCGGCTCTTCCCCCTCGGGACCAAGACGGGTTGTCGCCGCCTCTTCGGCGAGGCTGGTGTGTCCTATCCCGCGGGGTACGAGGACCTGCACTCACGCGCGGACCTCGAAGCCGCGCTGCAGTCCCTGCGCCACGATCGACCGAGCGCGACCGGTGCGATGGTCAAGCTCAACGAGGGCGTCTCGGGCGCAGGCAACGCGCTCGTGCGACTCGACGGGCTCCCTCCCGTGGGCGCCCCGGACGAGGCCGCGGAACTGGCTCGTCGAATCGACGGGATGGAGCTGGAGGACACCCGGATCTCGGTGGACGCCTACCTGGCCAAGCTCCTCGAGCGCGGCGGGATCGTCGAGGAACGCATCGCCGGCGACGAGCTCCGCAGCCCGAGCGTCCAGCTCAGGGTCACCCCGCTCGGTGAGGTCGAGCTGCTGTCGACCCACGACCAGATCCTCGGCGGCCCCAGCGGGCAGTCCTACCTCGGCTGCCGTTTCCCCGCGGACCCGGAGTACGCCGGGCTCATCACGCGGGACGCCCAGCGGGTCGGGGACCTGTTGGCCGAGAAGGGCGTGCTGGGCCGGTTCGCCCTCGACTTCGTCACGGTGCGCGAGGGTGACTCGTGGACGGCTCACGCGATCGAGGTGAACCTGCGCAAGGGCGGGACCACGCACCCCTTCCTCACCCTCCAGTTCCTCACCGACGGCCGGTACGACCCCGACGAGGCGCGGTTCGTCACGCCCAGCGGCGAGGAGCGACACCTCGTGGCCACGGACCACCTGCAGGACCCGAGCCTGCGCGGGCTGCGGGTCGACGACCTGTTCGACCTCGTCGCGCGCGCCGGGCTGCACTTCGACCAGGCCCGGCAGACGGGAGTCGTCTTCCACATGATGAGCGCGCTGACGGCCCACGGGAGGGTGGGGATGACCGCGATCGGCGAGTCCCCGGCCGCGGCGGACCAGCTCTACGCGGCGGCCGAGGCCGCCCTCCTGGAGGAGGCTCGTGCCGCGCTGCGAGCAGAACCCGTGCCCACCTGACCCTGTGCCCACTGACCCTGTGCCCACCTGACCGCCCCGGCATTTCCCCTGGGGGCGGTCAGGGGGCTGTCAGCGGGTCACGGCGCGATGGCCGTGGCGTGGAGCAGGGCCTCGATGACGACCTGGTGCCAGCTGGTCCGCTCGGTCGCGGTGCGACGGGAGGCGCCACCACAGCGGCACTCCCACACCCACCTGGCGCCGACCCGTCGCACGGTCGGGTGGTGGTGGGCGATGTCGGGACGGTGGCGGGCAATGGTGCTCATGGCGTGCTCCCTCGTTCGTGGCCGGTGAGCCGGCCGCCCCCTGCGGGACTCCTCAACCCTCCCGTCGGAGAGTCGGGCGGTCTGTCGGTGCAGGCACGCCCGCTGTGTGCTGCCGGTGACACGGCGGGCCCACCCGTGCTGCACTGAACGCATGGAGTGGCGGCTGCTGGGGGGTCTGTCGGAGCAGGAGCGCCGGCTCGTCATCGCCGGCACCCAGCGACACCGCTACCGCACGGGGGAGGTCGTGTTCCACGAGGGCGACCTCGCGGAGTCCCTCCACTTCGTGGCAGAGGGCCGCCTCGTCGCGCGACGCACCACGGCAGCGGGTGACAACGCGACGTTCGCCGTCATGGGTCCTGGAGAAGCCTTCGGCGAGATGGCGATGCTCTCGGCGCAGGCGCGGCGCACGTCCACCGTCGCCGCCCTGGAGCCGGCCGTGACGCTCACCCTCCGGTATGCCGAGTTCGCCCGACTGCGCGCGGCGCACCCGGGCGTGGAGCGACTGCTCGTCGACGTCCTGGCCGAGCGGGTGCTGCGGTTGTCCGACCACCTCGTGGAGGCGTTGTACCTCCCCGCCGACCAGCGGGTGCTGCGTCGCCTCGACGGGCTCTGCGAGCAGTACGGCCCTCTCGCGAACGGGCGTCCGGTCCGGATTCCCCTGACCCAGACCGAGATCGGCGAGCTCTGCGGTGCTTCCCGGGCGACGACCAACCGGGTGCTCCAGGCGCTGGTGGGCGACGGGCTGGTCACCCTGCGCCGTGGGGGCGTCGACGTGCAGGACCGCGACGCGCTGCACCGCCGCGCGACCGCGGCGCACTGACCCTGGAGTGCTCGCCCAGGTCGCAGGCGCAGATCAGCCCCTTTCGCCCCTTGTCGCGCTCCGACGAACGCCGTGCGCGGTCGTGGCCCCGCGGCATACCCTCTGTTCATGACTGAGCCTGCTGGGGACAAGCCCGCTCTCGCCGACTTCGGCGACGACTTCTCGTCGGTGCTGTGCGTCGTCGCGCACCCGGACGACATCGAGTACGGCACCGCCGCCGCCGTGGCCAAGTGGACCGCGGCCGGCAAGACCGTGACGTACTTCCTGCTGACCCGGGGCGAGGCCGGGATCGACACCATGCACCCGGACGAGGCGGCCGGGGTCCGCGAGAAGGAGGAGCGCGACGGCGCCGCGATCGTGGGCGTGACCGAGGTGGACTTCGGCGACCACCGCGATGGCAACGTCGAGTACGGCCTGGCCCTGCGCCGCGACATCTCTCGCGAGATCCGTCGGCGCAAGCCTGATGTCGTCATCACCGGTCACTACGGCGACCGGTTCGTCCAGGGGATGCTCAACCAGGCGGACCACCGGGCGGTCGGGCTGGCCTGCGTCGACGCGGTCGCGGACGCCGGGAACCGGTGGATCTTCCCCGAGCTGGTCGACGAGGGTTTCGAGCCCTGGAACGTCAAGCGGCTCTGCTTCGGCGGCTCACCGACGGCCACGCACTACGTCGAGGTGGGCGACCACTTCGACCAGGCGGTGGCGTCGCTCGAGGCGCACCAGGCCTACAACGACGCCCTGCCCGACGAGTTCCCCAAGCCGGCCGAGCTGATCGGCATGATCCTCGGGTGGGGCGGTCAGGCAGCGGGCGTCGACAAGGCCCTCACCCTCGACGTCGTCGAGCGCCGCTGACCAGCCGCCAACGCTGGACGGGCCCGCCATCGGCGGGCCCGTCCAGCGTTCTGACGGTCAGCGAGCCTGGACCTCGCGGATCCACGCCTCGACGTCGGCGGACGTGCGCGGCATGGCCGCCGAGAGGTTCTCGCAGCCGTCGGTCGTGACGAGCACGTCGTCCTCGATCCGCACCCCGATGCCGCGGAACCGCTCCGGCACCTTGAGGTCGTCGGCCTTGAAGTAGAGGCCGGGCTCGACCGTCAGGACCATGCCGGGCTCCAGGTCCGCGTCCATGTACTCCTCGCGGGTGGCCAGCGCGCAGTCGTGGACGTCGAGGCCGAGGTGGTGGCTGGTGCCGTGCACCATCCAGCGCCGGTGGTACTGGCCGTGGTCCTTGTCGAGCGTGCCCTCGACCGAAACCCCTTCGGGCAGTAGCCCCCAGGCGTGCAGGTGCTCAGCGACCACCCGGATCGCCGCGGCGTGGACGTCCGAGAACTTGTTGCCCGGCTTCACCGCCGCGAGCCCGGCCTCCTGGGCGGCATACACGGCGTCGTAGACCTCGCGCTGCGCGTCGGAGAAGGTGCCGCTGGCGGGGAGCGTGCGGGTGATGTCGGCGGTGAAGAGGGACTCCACCTCGACGCCGGCGTCGAGCAGGATGAGGTCGCCCTCGTGCAGCTCGCCGGTGTTCTTGATCCAGTGCAGCGTCGTGGCGTGGTCGCCAGCCGCGCAGATGGAGTCGTAGCCGACGCCGTTGCCCTCGTGCCGGGCGGTGAGGCCGAAGACCCCCTCGACCCAGCGCTCGCCGCGGCCGTTGGCGAGTGCCTCGGGCAGGTCGGCGATGACGGCCTCGAACCCGTGGTGGGTCGCCTCGACGGCCTTGCGCATCTCCTCGACCTCCCATTCGTCCTTGGTGAGGCGCAGGTGCGACAGGAAGTGGGCGAGCTCGTCGTCGGCCTCCGTGAGGTCGTCCTGCTCGGTCACCTCGGCGGTGCGTGCCGCGTCGAGCTCGCGGGTCAGGTCGCGGTCGGCGTCGCGCACCATCCGCACCGTCACCTCGCCCGAGTCCTTGACGACCGCGTCGGCGAACTCGTCGATGTGACGTCCGGTGAGGCCGAGCTCGGTCTCGATGTCCTCGATGGTCGGCCGCGCGCCGACCCAGAACTCGCCATAGCGGGTGTCGGCGAAGAACTCGTCGGTGTCGCGACCGGCGAGCGGTCGGAAGTACAGGACCGCCTCGTGGGTGCCGTCGTCGCGGGGCTCCAGCACGAGCACGGCGTCCGGCTCGCGGTCACCCCCGAGCCCGGTGAGGTGCGCGAACGCGGTGTGCGGGCGGAACACGTAGTCGGTGTCGTTGCTGCGGACCTTGAGACCTCCGGCAGGGATGACCAGGCGGTCGCCCTCGAAGGCCGCGCTGACGGCGTCACGTCGCGCCGCGGCATACCTCGCGGCCTCGCTGAGGTCGGCAGCGGCGGGAACCCGCGGCGCCCAGTCCTCGGCGACGAACGCACGGAACTCGTCGGTGGTCGGGCGGGCGCGGTTCTCGGGCTTCTTCTGCTCTTCRCTCACCTCGCCATCGTGCCACGCGGGTATGCCGCGTCGCAGCCTGCCCGGTCGCGGCACCTCGGGTGCACCTCGTCTGGCACCTCGCGCCGCCTCGGGGGCGGCCCCACGCGAGGCGCGTCAGGCGTTGTCGAGCATTGCCAGGACGGCCTTCTCGGCGGCGGCGCGGCGACGCTCGGGGCTTCGGTACCTCTTGAGGTCCACCGTGATCGTGCTGCCCGACTCGTACTGGTCGATGACGCGGGGATCGATGTAGGAGTTCTTCGCGATGGTCGGGGTGTTGCCGAGGTAGCCCGAGACCTCGGTGACGGCACCCTTGACCGCCCGCTGCCGCGAGGCCTTCGTGTCGCCCGGCTCGTCGCTCTCGGCCAGCGCTGACGCCGCCAGCACCGTCGCGTGCCACGTGCGGAAGTCCTTCGCGGTGAAGTCGCCGCCGAGCAGCTCGGCGAGGTAGTCGTTGACCTCCGCGGCGGTGAGGTCGACCCAGCGGCGGCCCTCACGGTGGGCGAGCAGCCGGTCGCTGTCGGTCCGCCGCTTGCGCATCGCGTCGAGGGCCGCGATCGCCTGGCCGTCGTCGATCTCGATGGTGTGCTCGATGCCCGACTTGCCGACGAAGTCGAAGACCAGGCGCCCCGACCTGGCCTGCACGTGGTGTCGTTCGAGGGTCGTGAGGCCGAACGATCCGTTGTCCTCGGCGTACGTGTCGCCGCCGATCCGGAAGTAGCCGAGGTCGAGCAGGCGTACGGCGGTGGCTGCTGCCCGGGCCGTGGGCATGCCGTCGGCCTCCAGGTCCCGGGTGACCTGCCGCCTCGCGACCGGCAGGTGGTGGGCCACCTCGGTGATCCGCTCGAACTTCGCCTGGTCGCGCTTGAGCCGCCAGTCAGGGTGGTAGAGGTACTGGCGGCGTCCGGCGACATCGGTGCCCAGGGCCTGGATGTGGCCCTGGGGGAGCGGGCAGATCCACACGTCGGTCCAGGCCGGCGGGATCGCCAGCGACCGGATGCGCTCTACGTCGGTCGCAGGGAGTCTGGCGCCCGACTCGTCGAGGTAGACGAAGCCCTTCCCGGCGCGCCGCCGGGTCCACCCCTTCGACTGCGGCGAGACCTTCCGGAGCCTGGGCATCTCGGCCTACAACCTGTCCAGGGCCGTCTTCAGGGTGCCGGCGGTGTCGTTGCCGAGCTTGTTGAGCAACGGCATCGCCACCGGCCACAGCCACCGGCCCAGTCCGGTGAAGGAGAACTCCGCCTGGTAGTCCACCGACGACCCGGAGCCGTCCGGGACCACCGTGATGGTGTCGCGGCTCGTGGTGGTCTCGTTGCGGCCCACCACGACGAAGCTGTTGTCCGTGACGCTCTCGAGCGTGTAGTCGAGGTCGACGGTCCGACCCGCGAACCTCGACACGTTGTGCCAGCTGGTGCCCGGCGACCCGTCTCCCGAGAGCAGCTCGCAGCTCACGGTGCCGTAGTCCCACTCGACGGCGTTCTCAAAGTCGAGGAGGTAGGGCAGGACCTGGGCAGGCGTGGCGGACGTGGCGACGGTGCGCTGGACGGTGGGCATCAGGAGCTCCTGGGGTTGCGACGGGCACGGCGGGTGGTGAGGGCGGTCGTGCCCGCGACGAGGGCCGCGGCGCCGACCGTGGCTGCCGTGCGCCGGACGGTGTGACGCCAGCGCAACGGGTCCACCGAGCGCAGGGCCGCGCGGACGGCGGCGTCGTAGCCGGTCAGCCCGCCGGGCGGTGGGCCGATCGCCGTCAGCACGTCGTCCTCGTGGCAGACCGCGTCATGGACCAGGCTGCCGACGAGGGGGCGGGCGATGCCGGCGGAGATCGGCGTGACGAGGCCGACCCACAACCCGGCCAGCCGGGGTGTGAGGACCGGCACGGAGACGATGAGGCGACGCCCGATGCCCGCGGTCCGGGCGTAGCGCTGCATCATCTCGGCGTAGGTCAGCACCTCCGGGCCCCCGATGTCCAAGGTCCGGTTCGTCTCGGCCGGCAGGTCGGCCGCTCCGACGAGGTAGTGGACGACGTCGTCCACGGCGATCGGCTGGATGCGGTTGTCGACCCACCTGGGGGCCACCATGGCGGGGAGCCGCTCCGTGAGGTGACGCAGCATGTCGAAGGACGCCGAGCCGTCGCCGAGCACGACCCCGGCCTGCAGCACCGCCGCCGGCACGGGTGCGTCGAGGAAGATCTCGCCGACCTCGACGCGTGAGGCGAGGTGCTCGGACAGGTCGCCGTCCGGGTGCAGCCCGCTGAGGTAGACGATCCGGTGGGTGCCGGCGTCCGCCGCGGCCGCCGCGAAGCCCTGGGCCATCGTCCGGTCGCGCTGCACGAAGCTGCCCTGGCCGTCCATCGAGTGCAGCAGGTAGTAGGCCACCTCCGCTCCGTCGAGCGCCCGACCCAGGTCGTCCGGTGAGGTGGCATCGCCCTCGACCACCTCGACGTCGTCGCGCCACCCATGGCGTTCGAGGCCGGCGCGGCTCCGGGTGAGGACGCGCACCGACCAGCCGGCGTCGAGGAGGCCCGGGACGAGGACCCCGCCGATGTAGCCGGTGGCGCCGGTGACGAGGGCGGTGCGGGAGGTGGGGGAGGTCATGGGATCAGCTTCCGGTGGACAGGACGGCGGGCAGGAGGAAGAGCATCCCCAGCGACCACGTCAGGTGCGTGATCACCGGGCCGAGGATGCCGCCGGTGACCCGGCGCTGGAGGGCCGTGACCAGGCCGAGGACGGCGGCGGCGAGGACGAGAAGCGGTATGCCGGCTCCGGCCGTGGTCAGCGCGTAGACGACCGTGGTGATCGCCACCGCGTGGCGCCGTCCGACCGCGGAGTAGAGGGCGCCGCGGAAGTAGAGCTCCTCGGCGACGCCGTTGACCGCCGTGAGCAGGGTGACGAGGGCCAGCGATCCCAGGCGTGCGTGGTCGAGCAGCTGCTCCACCGGATTGCGCAGGACCGGGACGTGGGCGACGACCACTGCACCGGCGAGGAACAGGACCAGCAGCAGTGCGCCGAGGGCGAAGGACTGGACGATGGGCCGGGCGTCCTCCCCTCCGGCGCGGGTGTGCGCTCGCCCGAGGTGGAGGGGGCCGGACGCCAGCGCGCCGGCGGTCCAGACGCCTGCGAGGCCGAGGGTGGCGACGTAGAACATCGGGTCGCCGGGCCGGATCCGCAAGGCGAACCCGAGGACGACCGCGCCGACGACGAGGGTCACGAGAGCGACCAGGCGACGGCGGCGGAAGGCCGAGTCGCTCTCGGTGTGGTCGCGGGCGACCGGTTGCACCAGCGCGGCCCGGATGAAGTCACGGACCTCCCGGACGGGGTTGAGGCCCTGACCCGGGTGTGGGGTCGCGGGGCCGGTCATGCGCGTGCCGCGTCGTAGCGTCGCAACGACTCGCGACGTTCCTCGGCGTGGTCGACGATGCGCTCGGGGTAGCCGTGGGCGTAGCCGTCGGCGTGCTTCCAGGGTTCGTGGGCGGCCTTGCCCGACAGGTGCGCGAGCTCGGGCACGTAGCGGCGGACGTAGTCGCCGTGGGGGTCGAAGCGCAGGCCCTGCGTCACCGGGTTGAACACGCGGAAGTAGGGGGAGGCGTCAGTGCCCGTGCCGGCCACCCACTGCCAGCCGTGGTTGTTGGAGGCGATGTCGCCGTCGATGAGGTGGTCCAGGAAGTGCCTCGCACCGACCGGCCACCACACGTGGAGGTCCTTGGTGAGGAAGCTGGCCGTGACCATCCGCATGCGGTTGTGCATCCAGCCCTCCTGGAGCAGCTGGCGCATCGCGGCGTCCACGACGGGGTAGCCGGTCCGTCCCTGACGCCAGGCCCCGACCGCGTCCCCGGCCTCGTCGTGGTCCATCCCCGACAAGGGCGTGCGCAGGTCGTGCCACGCCGAGGACGGGTGGTGCCACAGCACGTCGGCGTAGAACTCGCGCCACGCCAGCTCGGTCGCGAAGCGCTCCGCCCCGTCGCCCGGGTGACGGCGCCCGTCCGCCAGGTCTGCCAGCAGGGTGCGGGGGTGGACCGCCCCGATCTTGAGGTAGGGCGAGAGCCGCGACACCCCGTCGAGGTCGGCGCGGTCACGGTCGGTGCCGTAGTCGGCGAGGGCGCCGTCCCGGAACTCCGCCCACCGTCGCAGGGCTGCACCCTCGCCCGCTTCGGGCAGGCTCGGCAGGTCTGCGGCCTCGCGGGCCTCCTTCAGGGTTCTCAGCGCCGACTGGTCGGAGCGAGGCTGCGCCAACCTCAGCCCCTTCGGCTCAGTCGCCGGCGCGGGCCAGCCGTGGTCGCGCCAGGCGCGGGAGAAGGGCGTGAAGACCTTGTAGGGCGCCCCCTCGCCGTTGACCACGGAACCCGGCCCCACGGCATACGGGGAACCGGTCTCGACCCAGTCGACGCCCGCCTCCGCCAGGGCGGCAGCGACCGCGCCGTCGCGCCGTCGCCCTGCGGGCGTGGTCTCGCGGGAGACGTGCACCGAACCGGCGCCGACCTCCTCGGCCAACTGCGGGAGCACCGTCACGGGGTCGCCCTCCCGCACACAGAGCCGCCCCTCGTATGCCGCGTCGGCGGCCTTGATGCTCTCGGCCAGCCACGCACGGCGTGCGTCTCCCGCGCCTCGCCACAGCGCAGGGTCGAGCACGAACACAACCGCCACCTCGCCCTGCCCGTCGCCGGACCTGGCGGCATCGTGGGCTGCGCCCAGTGCTGGGAGATCGCCCCTGCGCAGGTCCCGGCGCAACCACAGGATGCTCGAGGGGGACACGCGGACGCTCCTTCGCAGGACTTGAAGTGGCTCAGGGAGACCCGGGACGGCTCACGGTAACCCGCTGACCTGCAATGTTCAATGTGTGTTCAAGGTATGTCGAGGGTCTGCGGCCGGTGGTCCGTGATCCACCCGAGCCGGTGACCCCGCCACGCGTCACAGCGTGCCGTCGGGCCCGCTGCGACGGGCCTCGTCGGCCGACGCGTCGTCGGGCATCGTCTGGCTGACTCGCTCTGCCTCGACCCGGCCCAGGTAGATGTCGACCTCCTCCTTCGTGCGCGCCTCGTCCCAGCCGAGGACGGGAGCGACGAGGGCTGCCGCGGCCGGTGCGGCGGAGACCCCGCGGTCCCACGCCTCGATCGAGATGCGGGTGCGCCGGGTCAGGATGTCCGTGAGGTGCAGGGCACCCTCGTGGGAGGCGGCGTAGACGACCTCTGCCTTGAGGTGGTCCTCGGCTCCGTCCAGCGGCTCCTTGAGCTCGGGTCGCTCGGCGACGAGGTCGAGGATCTCCTGGGTGAGTGAGCCGTAGCGGCGCAGCAGGTGCTCGACCCGCGCGACGTGCAGGCCCGAGGCGCGGGCCAGGGACTGGCGCTGGTTCCACGCGGCCTGGTAGCCGACACCACCGAGCAGGGGGATCGTGTCGGTCGTGGAGTCGGCGATCTTGCCGGGGATGGCCTGCGCCGCCTCGTCGACCGCATCCTTGGCCATGACGCGGTAGGTCGTGTACTTGCCGCCGGCGACGACGACCAGGCCCGGCGCGCTGTGGGTGACGACGTGCTCTCGCGAGAGCTTGCTCGTCGACTCCGACTCGCCGGCGAGCAGCGGTCGCAGTCCGGCGTAGACGCCCTCGACGTCCTCGTGGGTCAGCGGGGTCGCGAGCACGCGGTTGACGTGGTCGAGGATGTAGTCGATGTCGACGCGGGTGGCCGCAGGGTGGGCCTTGTCGAGCGCCCAGTCGGTGTCGGTGGTGCCGAGGATCCAGTGCCGGCCCCAGGGGATGACGAACAGCACCGACTTCTCGGTGCGCAGGATCAGGCCGGTCGAGGAGTGGATGCGGTCGCGAGGCACCACGAGGTGGATGCCCTTGGAGGCGCGGACGTGGAACTGTCCCCGCTCGCCGACCATCGCCTGGGTGTCGTCGGTCCACACACCGGTGGCGTTGACGATCTGCTTGGCGTTGATCTCGAACTGGCGGTCAGTCAGCTTGTCGATGGCGCGCACGCCCGTGACGCGCTCGCCCTGGCGCAGGAAGCCAATGGCAGCAACGCGATTCGCGACGTGCGCTCCGTAGCTGGCAGCGGTGCGCGCGAGTTCCATCGTGTGGCGGGCGTCGTCGACCTGGGCGTCGTAGTACTGCACCGCGCCGGTGAGGGCGCTGCTCTTGAGGCTGGGCATGAGACGCAGCGCCTGGCGCCGAGTGAGGTGCCGGTGGTGGGGAAGTGCCGAGCCGTTGCCGGAGCTCATCGCCATCGCGTCGTAGAGAGCGATCCCCGACCCGACGTAGGCGCGTTCCCACACGTGGTGCGTCAGCGGGTAGAGGAAGGGGACGGGTCGGACGAGGTGGGGGGCGAGACGGGTCAGCAGCAGGCCGCGCTCGTGGAGCGCCTCCCTGACGAGGGCGAAGTCGAGCATCTCGAGGTAGCGCAGACCGCCGTGGATCAGCTTGCTGGACCGCGAGGAGGTGCCGCTGGCGAAGTCGCGCTGCTCGATCAGGCCGGTCGACAGCCCTCGGGTGACGGCATCGAGGGCCGTGCCGCTCCCGACCACCCCGCCGCCGATGACGAGCAGGTCGAGCTCCTCGCCGCTGCCGAGCGCGTCGATGGCGTGCTCACGCCCCTGCGGTGAGAGCGCGGTGTTCGTCCCTGCCAGTCCCATCGTGCTACCCCTCGTCGACATCCACCCAGTCCAGGGTGCGTTCCACGGCCTTGCGCCACCCGGCATACCCGTCGGCGCGCTGCTGGTCCGACCACGTCGGTGACCACCGCTGGGACTCCTGCCAGTTGGCGCGGAGCTCGTCGGTGCCTGACCAGAAGCCGGTGGCCAGACCTGCAGCGTAGGCCGCGCCGAGCGCCGTCGTCTCGGCGACCACGGGCCGGGACACGGGGACGCCGAGGATGTCGGACTGCAGCTGCATGCAGAGGTTGTTGGCCGTGACTCCGCCGTCGACCTTGAGCACCTCGAGCTCGACGCCGGAGTCCTTGGTCATCGCGTCCGAGACGTCGCGCGTCTGGTAACAGATGGCTTCGAGGGTGGCCCGCGCCAGGTGGGCGTTGGTGTTGAACCGGCTCATGCCGACGATCGCGCCACGGGCGTCGGGACGCCAGTAGGGGGCGAAGAGGCCGGAGAACGCGGGTACGAAGTAGAGACCGCCAGTGTCCTTGACCTGGTTGGCGAGTCGCTCGATGTCGGCTGCCCCCGAGATGATGCCGAGCTGGTCGCGGAGCCACTGGACGGCCGAGCCGGTGACGGCGATGGAGCCCTCGAGGGCGTAGACGGGCTTCGCATCGCCGAGCTGGTAGCAGAGCGTGGTGAGCAGTCCGGACTCGCTGCGGACGATCTCCTCGCCGGTGTTGAGGATCATGAAGTTGCCCGTGCCGTAGGTGTTCTTGCCCTCGCCGGGGGCGAAGCAGACCTGGCCGACGGTCGCGGCCTGCTGGTCTCCGAGGTCGCCGGCGAGCGGGACCTCTCCACCGAGCGGGCCGTTCGCGAGGGTGTGGCCGTAGAGGTCGGGGTCGGAGCTGGGTCGGATGGTCGGGAGCATCGAGCGCGGGATGCCGAAGAAGCCCAGCAGCTCGTCGTCCCAGTCGAGGGTCTTGAGGTCCATCAGCATGGTGCGGCTGGCGTTGGTCACGTCGGTGATGTGGACGCCGCCGTCGGTGCCGCCGGTGAGGTTCCACAGCAGCCAGGTGTCGATCGTGCCGAAGATCGCGTCGCCGCGCTCGGCTGTCGCACGGGCCCCGTCGACGTTGTCGAGGATCCACTGGACCTTGCCCGCCGAGAAGTAGGCCGCGGGCGGGATGCCGGCGCGCTCGCGGATGACGTCGCCCTGGCCGGACTGGTCGAGGGCGCGCGCGATCCGGTCGGTGCGGGTGTCCTGCCAGACGATCGCGTTGTGCATCGGCCGCCCGGTGCGGCGGTTCCACACGACGGTGGTCTCGCGCTGGTTGGTGATGCCGAGTGCGGACAGGTCGCCGGCCTGGAGGTTGAGGTGCGACAGCGTCGAGCCGATCACGGTCTGGGTGCGCTCCCAGATCTCGAGCGGGTTGTGCTCCACCCAGCCCGCCTGGGGCATGACCTGCTCGTGCTCCAGCTGGTGGCGCCCGACCTCGGCACCGTCGTGGTCGAACACCATGAAGCGTGTGCTCGTCGTCCCCTGGTCAACCGCACCAACGAAATCGGCCATGCCGCGACCCTAGTGCGGCGCGGTGCCAGCCGCCCGGCATACGCGATGGGGGTGCTGGGGATCACTCCTCGCACCCGCGGGCGCGAACTCGTGGCAGAAACGCCACGGATCGACGTCCCCAGCCCGTGGTGAGGCCCATCCGTGGCGAAAGTGGCACGTTTGGCGCTCGCCAGTGCCGGTCAGGCCTTCGGGTCAGGCCTTGGGCTCGGGCTCCGTGAGGGTCGGACGGCCGGGCTGTTCGCCGCCCCGCGCCTCGAGGTAGGAGTTCTTGGGCACCATCACCTTGCGGCGGAAGATGCACACGAGCGTGCCGTCCTGGTTGTAGCCCTTGGTCTCGACGTACACGACGCCGCGGTCGTCCTTGGACGTGCTCTCCCACTTGTCGAGCACCTCGGTCTGGCCGTAGATGGTGTCGCCGTGGAAGGTCGGCGCGACGTGGCGCAGCGACTCGACCTCGAGGTTGGCGATGGCCTTGCCGGAGATGTCGGGCACGGACATGCCGAGCAGCAACGAGTAGATGTAGTTGCCCACCACGACGTTGCGCTTGAACTGCGTGGTGTTCTCCGCGTAGTTGGCATCGAGGTGGAGCGGGTGGTGGTTCATGGTGAGCAGGCAGAACAGGTGGTCGTCGTACTCGGTCACCGTCTTGCCGGGCCAGTGCTTGTAGACCGCACCGACCTCGAACTCCTCGTAGCTGCGTCCGAATTGCATGGGCCCCATCCTGCCGACGGCAGCCGGACAAAGACACCGGTATGCCGCGTGCGTTCCCTCACAGCCGCGGCGGGGAGGCGCCGCGATCTCGTGGTTGTTGACCCAGACCCCCGAGAAAAACCTTCGTCCAAAGATCGAGGGCAGGGGTCGGTGGCCGTCAGGGTAGTGACAGGGCCACGCGGCCATCCACACCCGAGAGGGACCACCACCATGAAGTACGTCATCCTCATCCACTCAAACCCGCAGCCGTGGGGTCACCCGACCAGCGACTTCGTCGCCGAGCACCAGGCACTCCCGGAGCAGGAGCGGGCGGCCCTCGAGGCCGACTTCGAGTCGGTGATGCGGGAGATGTCCGACAGCGGCGAGCTGCTGGGCGGGCAGGCTCTCGGCGACCCCGGCGAGGCGCGCCTGGTCCGCTGGCACGCCGGTCGTCGCAAGATCACGGACGGTCCCTACGCCGAGACCGTCGAGCACTTCGCCGGGTTCTTCCTGGTCGACGTCGCGAGCCAAGAGCGTGCTGAGGAGGTCGCTGAGAAGTTCGCCGGACCGGGCGAGACGGTCGAGCTGCGCCCCGTCGCCGAGTGAGCGGGGAGGCTGTCGGGCGCCTTGCGTCGGACGCCCTACCCTTGGGCACGTGCCGATCGACCTCCACACCCACTCCACCGCGAGCGACGGCACCGAACCCTCCGACATCGTGGTGGCCCAGGCGGCGAGCGCCGGTCTCGACGTGGTTGCCCTCACCGACCACGACACGTATGCCGGGTGGCCGGCCGCCGTGGCCGCCGCCCACGAGGTGGGCGTGGACCTCGTGCGCGGCGTCGAGGTCTCCTGCTCACGCCGGGGCGTCAGCGTGCACCTGCTCGGCTACCTCGTGGACCCGCAGGCTCCTGGTCTGCTC
>NZ_JBFUEP010000055.1:0-25044 GCF_056403895.1 Pedococcus sp. P2_E5 | reverse complement strand
GGGGCCGCAGCCCTTCGCTGTCAGGTGAATCAGGTCAGCTGGTCAGCACGTAGGGGTTCCAACCGGAGCTCACGAAGTAGACCTGGCCACCGTTGACGACACCGTCGCCGTAGCTCTGGTAGTAGAGCAGCGCGCCGTCCGAGCGTCGGGCCAGCAGCCCGGTCTGACCGATGAGGAACTCCGGGCTGGCGAGCGCCGTCATGGCGTTCCACCCCTTGCCCAAGGACCTGCGAGCACCCAGCTTGCCGGTCCCGAGACCCGGGTAGAGCCACAGGATGCCGGTTGAGCGCTCCCTGGCCAGCACGTCCTGGCGGTTGTCGTAGTTCCAGTCGCCGATGCCGACGATGGCGTTCATCGCGTTCCAGCCGGCACCCAGCGAGCTGCGGGCGCCGAGCGTCCCGTTGCCTGCGCCGGGGTAGAACCACAGAACTCCGCCGGAGTCACGGGCCACCAGGTCGGCCCGCCCGTCACCGTTGAGGTCGCCGGTGCTGGCCACGGCGTAGCTGCCCCAGCCGCCACCGACCCGCACCCTCGCGGGGAACTTGGCGGCACCCGCACCGGCGTAGTACCAGAGGACCCCGGCCGCGTCGACCGCGAGGACGTCGCCGCGGTTGTCACCGTTGAGGTCGCCGGCGGCGACGATCTGACGGTAGATCTGCCAGCCGGCGCTCACTCGGACTCGAGGGGCCACCAAGGTGTCCGCGTTCATGGGGTAGACGTAGAGCGTCCCACTGGAGTCCCGGGCCAGGATGTCGTTGTTGGCGTCCGTGGCGAAGTCGGAGGTCCCCTTCGACAGCGGCTGGCGCACGTCGTACCCGTAGAAGCCACCCTCTTGGGAGCGGTCGTGTCCGATCGACGTCTCCGTCACGTCAGAGGTCGACGCCAGGTCCACACGGTTGACGCGGTAGATGGACGCGCTCGGGTCGGCCGGGTCCGGGGTCTCGAGGTAGTAGTAGAGGCTCTTCTCGTCGGGTGTGACGACCGGCCAGGCGAGGTAGCCGTCGACGCCGGACTGCACCGGCAACACCACGCCACCGCGGTCCCGCACCAGGAGGGCGGCGGTGCCTTCCGGCTCGAGGGCGGTGTAGTAGATGCTGCCGCTGCGCGTCATGGTCGGGTCGAACCCACCCGATGTGCCCGCGAGGGGGGTCGGCGACCCACCGGTGCGAGGAATGAGGACCAGGCCGTCCGTGTCCAGCTCACCGGCCGCCAGGATGGTGTCGGAGGTCATCTTGCCCGGGAGGTCGAGCCAGTCGGGCGTGATCAGGCCGGCGCTACCGATCACCGCGGTGAGGGCGTGGCGGCCGACGACATTGGTGACGTAGAGGCCTGCGGACGAGCTGTCGGCGTCGTTGACGGCGCCGACGACCAGGTAGCGGCCGTCCGGTGAGAAGGCCGGCTCGGTGAGCACCAGGCCGGACGGTGCGGGCGTCGACCAGAGGACGGCACCGGTGGAGGCGCGGCGAACGGTCAGGCTCCAGGCGCCGGCGGCCGAGAGGTCGGTCGTGGCGATGTACGCCCCGTCCGCGGAGTACGTGGGGCCGCTCGACTCGGACGTGGCGACCGGCATCGCGAGGGACACGTCGTTCTGCTCGTAGACGTGGGACTGGCCCGCGAAGACCGCGTCGGGGTAACCCCAGCCGTCGTTGCTGTAGAGGCTGAGCCCGAAGCCGTTGGCATCGATGTCGCACACGTAGCTCTCGGAGGCCAGCTTGACGGTCAGCCGGTAGGAGGCCGCAGCCTTGGGAGCCTGTGTCAGGTCCTTGTAGCTCGTGTCCGAGGCGGCCAGCGAGGAGTTGAGGACGGTGAGTGCACCGTTGCTGCGCCGGCGGGAGACGGTGTAACCCACCGCGCCGTCCGCCGCGTCCCAGAGCAGCCACGTGTGGTCGTTGGTCTGGGTGGCGTCGATGTTCAGGCCGTCGCAGCGGGGGTCGGAGGCCGCGGCGAGACCCCTCGGGGAAGCGCTGCTCGTGGAGGGTGCCCATGAGCCGGAGTCAGGCGTGGGCTCGGCACCGATCGCGGTACCCGTGCGCGCCTTGACGGTGGCGGTCTGGGCCGGGCTGAGCAGGGCCGAGGTGTGCGGGCCCTTGCCGGCCCTCACGGACCGGGTGAGCTCGGCGAGGCGTTCGATGTGACGGGCCTTGCCCGTGACCTTCGGCGTGAGCGAGGTGTTGGCAGAGGCCGTCCCCGCCGTGACGGCGCCGGTGGCGACGACCGCAGTGGCGACGCAGGTCGCCACCAGGCGACCAGTGGTGGAGCGGGTCATGTGTAGTGATCCCCCGAGGAGTGGTGAAAGGTGTCGGGTGCAAATCTAGGCTGCGACGGGCTTTTCGGCACGACAGTTGGCTACAGATCGGTCGATCCGTCGGTCGGGCGACCTGTCTGGCCGGCGGCGACCGGGTGGACACGCCGTCGCGCCGGCCCCCGCAGGTGGCGCAACGGCATACCTTCGAGGAGCCGGCGTCAGCCGCCGATGGCGTAGGGGTTCCCGCCGTTGGTCTGGTGCCACCAGAGTCGCTGATCGGCTACGACTCCAGCCAGGGGAGTGTCACGAAACCCCTGTCGACGAGCGCCTGCAGCAGCTCGAACTCGTACTCGTAGTCGATTGCGAACGCCTGCGCTTCGGGGATCTCGACCATGCCGTGCCGGCCCTCGTCGAACCACGAGTCACGCATCCGCAGGACGAACTCGCGCCGCCAGACGTAGAAGTTGCCGTTGATCCGCAGGTAGCGCTCGGCATCCTGACGACGCGTGATGCCAACGCCCTCGGTGTAGTAGCGCGAGAGCACGTCGGGGTCTTCCGCGGAGGGCTTCACCCCCACCCAGGTGGGGTTGAACGTGGGCTGCGAGACGCTGATGATGCCGTCGAGCTGGGAGTCGCCGGCCAGCAACCTCATCACGGCATCGTCGATCTGCGCGGGTTGCCTCACGGGACTCGTCGGGTCGATGAGCAGCAGTGCGTCGTAGGGCTCGTCGCCGGACTCCTCGACGGCTCGCAGCGCGTGCTGGAGGACGGGCGCCATGGGAGTGCTGTCCTCGGCCAGCTCCGCAGGCCTCAGGAACGGCACGTCCCCACCCAGCCCGCGCGCGACGTCGGCGATCGTCTGGTCGTCGGTCGACACGATGCATCGCGACAGCGAGGGAACGAGTGCGGCGGCGCGGATGGAGTGTCCGATGAGAGGCAGCCCCGACAGCGGCCTGATGTTCTTGCCGGGCAGCCCCTTCGAGCCGCCTCGGGCCGGGATCACCGCCAGGACGCGGGGTGCGGAGTCGGTCACTGCTGCCTCTGCTCTCGTGGGGGTGTGGCGGGGGTAGAGGTCCTTCCGAGTACGTTGTCAGCATGTCAGAACCCACGGTGCAGGTGTCCGCGGCGACGTGGATCGTGCTGGGTGCAGGTGGACATGCGCGCAGCGTCTGCGACGTGATCGAGCGGGCGGGTGGTCTGGTGGTCGCGGTGGCAGGAGACCCCGGGGGCTCGCCCTGGGCGGTTCCGGTGCTCGCCGATGACCACGCCGCCGTGGCCAGGGCCCTGGAGGAGGGGCACCGGGTCGCGCTGGGAGTCGGTGCGAACTCCGCCCGCGCTGCCCTCATCGAGCGGTTGGTGCAACGTCAGGCGTCGGTGCCCCCCGTGCTCGCGCTGACGGCGTCCATGGCGCGTGATGCCGAGGTCGGCATCGCGTCGGTCATCCACGAGCACGCGCACGTCGGACCACTGGCGCGGGTGGGCCGCGGTGTCATCGTCAACACCGCCGCGGTCGTCGAGCACGACTGCGTCATCGGGGATGCTGCTCACATCGCCCCTGGGGCCGTGCTGCTCGGAGCAGCACGCGTCGGGGCCGGCGCGATGGTCGGTTCGGGTGCGCGCATCCTGCCTGGCCGCACCGTCGGCGCGGGTGCGGTGGTGGGCGCCGGAGCCGTCGTGCGGGACAATGTGGCGCCTGGCCGGACGGTCGTGGGCGTCCCGGCCGTCGAGCTCGGCTCGACGGCGGGCCCCTGAGCCCCTGCTGACCACGACCACGAGGAGAGAAGCACCCATGCGCACTGCCGAGATCGCGGGCCGGACCATCCCCACAGCCGGGGAGGTCTACGTCATCGCCGAGGCGGGAGTGAACCACAACGGCGACCTCGCCCTCGCCCATGAGCTCGTCGACGTCGCGGCCGAGTCCGGCGCGGACGCGGTGAAGTTCCAGACCTTCGACCCGGCGATGCTCGTCTCCAGCACCGCGTCGTCGACCCCCTACCAGCGCGCCCGTGGCGGAGCCCAGGACCAGCGCTCGCTGCTGGAGGCGCTCACCCTGCCGCAGACGGCGTGGGCCGAGCTCCAGGCGCACGCCGCGGAGCGCAGCATCACCTTCCTCAGCACGCCGTTCGACACCGCCAGTGCGGAGATGCTGGTCGCTCTCGGCCTTCCCGCCCTCAAGGTGTCGTCCGGTGAGCTCACCAACATCCCCTACCTGCGCGTCCTGGCCTCGCTCGACGTGACCCTGCTCGTCTCGACGGGCATGGGCACGGCGCAGGAGGTCGCGGATGCCGTGAGCGCCTGCGAGCAGGCACCTGGACTGGTCCTCTTCCACTGCGTCTCGGCCTACCCCGCGCCGATCCAGGAGTGCAACCTCCGGGCCATCCCCGCGATGCAGGAGGCACACGGCATACCCGTGGGTTGGTCCGACCACACGCCCGGACTGACCACGGCGCTGGGCGCGGTCGCCCTCGGGGCGAGCATCCTCGAGAAGCACTACACGACCGACCGCACCCTGCCCGGCCCGGACCACAGGGCCTCGCTCGAGCCCGCGGAGCTGACCGACTACGTGACCCAGACCAAGGTGCTGGCCCTCGGGCTCGGTGACGGGATCAAGCGGCGGATGCCGTCGGAGGAGGAGAACGCGGCACTGGTTCGACGCAGCTGGCACGCGGCCGCAGACCTCGCCGAGGGCACCGTCCTCGGCGACGAGCACCTGCTCCTGCTGCGGCCCGAGGGTGGCGTCAGCCCGGCCGTCGACATCCGCGGCCGTGGCCTCGGCCGGTCGGTGCAGGCCGGCGCTCCCATCGGCGAGGACGACCTGTCGCCCTCAGGAGCCCGATGACCGCCACGCGGCACCCGCTGCGCGTGGCTGTCTTCGTCGGCACGCGGGCGGACCTCGGTCCGCTGTCGCCGGTCATCACCGCGCTCGCTGACGCACCCGACGTCGACCTGCACCTGTTCACCGGCGTCGCCTACGGCGGCGACGAGCTGGCCGCGGCACTCCCGGCCACCGACCGGGTGGGCGGCTGGCGCGACGCCGTCCACGAGCTGGCCGAGCCGATCGGCGCGATCAGCGTCGACGCGATGCTCGAGCACGGCCCGCGGCTGGCGGCGGGCGCGTCCCGGCTGCTCCGGGAGGTCGCGCCCGACGTGTTCGTCGTGCTCGGCGACCGGTGGGAGCTCTTGTATGCCGTACCGCCGGCGTTCTTTGCGGGCGTCCCCATCGTGCACCTGCACGGGGGCGAGGTGACCGAGGGTGCCCTGGACGAACGCGTCCGGCACGCCATCAGCAAGCTCGCCGACCAGCACTGCGTGGCGTCCGAGGATGCCGCCGCCAGGCTGCGCCAGATGGGTGAGCCCGCTGACCGCGTGCACGTGACCGGCGCGCCCGGTCTGGACCGGCTGGCCAGCGTCGGTCCGTACTCCGACGCCGAGCTGGGCGACCAGCTCGGGGTGCCCGTGCGTCGACCGGTCGCGCTCTTCACGTACCACCCTCCGACCGCCGAGGCGGGTGCGCCGGTGGGCCCGTGGGCGGCCGAGGCGCTGGCTGCGACGCTCGAGCACTGCGGGACCGTGGTGGCCACCTACCCGGGCATGGACTCCGGACGCGAGGACATCATCGCGGCCATCCTCGCGGCGGCCGGCACCCATCCCGGGGTCGTCGTCGTCGAGGCTCTCGGAGCGCGCTTCCCGCGGGTCCTGGCGAGCGTCGACGTCGTGGTCGGCAACTCCTCCTCCGGGATCATCGAGGCCGCCGCGGCCCACCTGCCGGCGGTCAACATCGGCGCGCGGCAGCAGGGCAGGCTGCGGGGCGACAACGTCGTGGACGTGGCCGAGGGCAGGGCGGCTGTCGCCGATGGCCTCGCGGTCGCGCTCAGCCCGGAGTTCGGTGAGCGAGCCCGCGCGGCGGTCAACCCGTACGGGAGCGGGGACTCGAGTGACCGCATCCTCGATATCGTGCGGCAGGCGCCCGCCTCGCCGCGCGTCAAACCTTTCGTCGACCTGGCGTCGGCGATCCAGATCGAGGAGGACCGGTGACCCAGCGCCAGCTGCAGGAAGCCTGCGCCCCGACCACCGCGAGCCTTCGTGACGTCGCGATCGTGATCGACACGCTGGCCTCGTCGTTGTGCATGCTCACCGAGCCCGACGGTCGGCTGGCCGGGCTGCTGACCGACGGCGACGTCCGTCGGGCGCTGCTCCGGGGAGCACACCTCGACGACCCAGCACTCGCGCACGCCACGACGTCCCCGCAGACCGTCGCCGCAGGCTCGCCGCGGGCCCTGGTGCTCGACCTCATGCGCGCCCTGCGCATCTCGGCCGTCCCCGAGGTCGAGGAGGACGGCACCGTCGTCGGCCTGCACACCCTCTCCGACGTGGTGGGGGCCGAGCCCCTGCCCAACATCGCGGTGATCATGGCAGGGGGGAAGGGCACCCGACTGGGTGACCTCACGAAGAACACCCCCAAACCCCTGATGACGGTGGCGGGGCGGTCCATCATCGAGTGGATCGTCCTCAACCTCGTCGGTGACGGCATCCGTGAGGTCTACGTCAGCGTCAACCACCTCGCCGACCAGATCGAGGAGCACCTCGGTGACGGCAGCCGGCTCGGGTGCGTCGTGCGCTACCTGCGCGAGGACCCCGACCACCCGCTGGGCACGGCGGGGTCGCTCACCCTGCTGCGTCAGGAGCGCGGCGACCTCGTCGACCCGGTGATCGTCATGAACGGCGACCTCATGGTCGAGTTCGACACCGGCCAGCTGCTGGAGTTCCACCGTCGCCGAGAGGCCCAGGTCACCATGGGGGTCCGCAGCTACCAGCACGAGGTTCCCTTCGGTGTGGTCGAGAGCAACGACCAGCACCTCGTCACCGCGGTGACCGAGAAGCCGACGATCCGCTTCAACATCAACGCGGCCGTGTATGCCGTGGAGCCGGCAGCGCTGGCTCTGCTCCCCGAGGGACAGGCCAGTACGATGCCGGGACTGGTCCAGCAGTGCCTGGACCGCGGTGACCGTGTTGCCGCATGGACGATTTCCTCCGACTGGATCGATGTGGGCACCCCCGTGGACCTGGCCCGCGCGAAAGGACAGGCGTGACCGACGCTGAGCTCACCCCCCAGGCCATGCAGGGCAGCCTTCAGGGCAAGACCGTGCTGGTGACCGGGTCCGACGGCTTCATCGGCAGTCACCTGGTCGAGCGCCTCGTGGCCGACGGGGCCCACGTCCGCGCGTTCTGCCTGTACAACTCCAACGGCTCGACGGGGTGGCTCGACGAGTCCGAACCGTTCAAGCAGGCGGTCCGTGACGGCCAGGCGGAGGTCATCCTCGGGGACATCCGCGACCCCGAGCACGTGCTGGCGTCCGTCGAGGGGGCCGATGCGGTGCTGCACCTCGCCGCGCTCATCGCCATCCCGTTCTCCTACGTCGCGCCACGCTCCTACGTCGAGACCAACATCATCGGCACGCTCAACGTCCTCGAGGCCGTGCGTCGCCACGGGACGCCGCGCATGGTCAACACCTCGACGTCGGAGGTCTACGGCACGCCCGAGGAGGTGCCGATCACCGAAGCCCACCCGTTGCGGGGTCAGTCGCCCTACTCGGCCACCAAGATCGGCGCCGACAAGATGTGCGAGTCCTACGCGCTGTCCTTCGACACCCCCGTCACGACCCTGCGCCCGTTCAACACGTTCGGGCCCCGGCAGTCGTTCCGGGCGGTCATCCCCACCGTGCTGTCCCAGCTGCTCGCCGGAGCCACCCAGGTCAAGCTCGGCGCCATCTCGCCCAAGCGCGACTTCACCTACGTCACCGACACCGCTGACGGTTTCGTGCGCGCCGCCCTCGCGGAGGTCGCCCCCGGCACCACGGTGCAGCTGGGCACCGGCCGCACGGTCTCGGTCGGTGAGGTCGTCGACCTCTGCAAGAAGGTCACGGGTTCCACCGCCGAGATCGTGACCGACGAGGCCCGGCTCCGTCCCGACGGATCCGAGGTCGAGATCCTGCTGTCCGACCCCTCGAATGCGCACGCCACCTTCGGGTGGGCTCCCACCGTCTCGCTGGAGGAGGGCCTGTCCCGGACTGCGGAATGGCTGCGGCCGCGGGTCGACGCGGAGACCGCAGGGCGCTACCACCGATGAGCGTCCCCGCCGGAGAGGCCCACGCACCGGGCGCCCGTGGCCCGGAGGGCACCATCCCCCTCGCGGTTCCCAACATCGGAGCGCTCGAGCGTCGCTACGTGCTCGAAGCGGTCGAGTCGGGCTTCGTCTCGTCGGTCGGCCCGTTCGTCAACGAGTTCGAGCAGCGGTTCGCCGAGCGCGTCGGCAGCCGGTTCGCCGTCGCCTGCTCGACCGGCACGGCCGCCATCCACATCGCCTTGCTCCTGCTCGACGTGGGGCCGGGCGACGAGGTCTTCTGCTCGGACTTCACCTTCGTGGGTTCGGTCAACCCGATCGCCTACACGGGCGCGACAGCCGTCTTCATCGACTCCGAGACCGACACCTGGAACCTGGACCCGGCGCTGCTCGAGAGCGAGCTGGCACGTCGTCAGCAGGCCGGAGAACCCATGCCCAAGGCGGTCGAGGTGGTCCACGTCCTGGGCCAGCCGGCCGACCTCGAGGCCATCGTCCCGATCTGCGAGCGGTACGGCGTGCCGATCCTCGAGGACGCCGCAGAGTCGCTGGGTGCCTCCTACGCCGGGACCGGACCGCTGGCGGGCAAGCACACCGGCAGCGTGGGCAGGGTTGGCGCATTCTCCTTCAACGGCAACAAGATCGCCACCACGGGTGGCGGCGGGATGCTCGTCACGGACGACGAGGAGCTGGCCCGCCGGGCCCGTCACCTCACCACCCAGGCCAAGGTTCCGGACGTCGGCTACCTCCACGACGAGGTGGGTTACAACTACCGGCTCACGAACATCGCTGCCGGCCTCGGGCTGGCCCAGCTCGAGCGGCTGGATGAGTTCGTGTCGCGCAAGCACGAGATCGCTGCGCGGTATGACGAGGCGCTGCGCGACACCCCGCTCGTCCTCCCACCGAGGCTGGAGGGCTACGACGCCACCTACTGGCTCTACTCCGTCCTGACCCCCCAGGCGGACGGCCGGGACGCCTTCCTGGCCCACCTCAACGACCACGGTGTCGGGGCGCGGGCGCTGTGGCGACCCCTGCACCTGCAGCCGCCGTTCGCCGACCTGGCCGTCCTCGGGGGAGAGGTGGGCACGAGCCTGTTCACGCGCGGAGTCTCACTGCCGTGCGCGACCGAGCTGACCGACTCCGACCAGCAGCGGGTCATCGACGCGGTTCTCGCCTACTTCGGCTGACCCCGACGTGCTGCTGGTCGCCCGCTGCCGGTCGACCCACGCATCGCGGGCAGCGGGGTGGCGGGCGACACACGCGGGGGCGGGGACGCCGCGGCATACCAGCGGGTAACCTGAAGTCCGTGAGCACCGGTAACCACGACTTCGACCTGTTCAAGATCTCCGAGGACCACGAGGCCCTGCGCGAGGCGGTGCGGGCCGTGGCCGAGGACAAGATCGCTCCGTATGCCGCGGCCGTGGACGAAGAGGCGCGCTACCCCCAGGAGGCGCACGACGCCCTGGTGGCCTCGGACTTCTTCGCACCGCACATCGCCGAGGAGTACGGCGGTGTGGGCGCTGACGCCCTCGCGACGTGCATCGTCATCGAGGAGGTCGCCCGGGTGGACGCGTCCGCCTCGCTCATCCCGGCCGTCAACAAGCTCGGCACGATGCCGCTGATCATCGCGGCGAACGACGACGTGAAGAAGCGCTACCTCACGCCCCTCGCGGAGGGGAGGACGACGTTCTCCTACGGGCTGTCCGAGCGGGAGGCCGGCTCCGACACCGCGGCCATGAAGACGCGTGCGCGGCGCGACGGCGACGACTGGGTCGTCAACGGCCAGAAGTCCTGGATCACCAACGCCGGCGTCTCCGAGTACTACACCGTGCTCGCGGTCACCGACCCCGACGGCAAGCGCGGCAACAACGTCACGGCCTTCGTCCTGGAGAAGTCCGACGAGGGCTTCACCTTCGGCGAGAAGGAGCGCAAGCTCGGCATCAAGGGGTCCCCGACCCGCGAGCTGCACTTCGATAACGTCCGCATCCCCGGCGACCGGATCGTGGGCGCGGAGGGTGAGGGCCTGAAGATCGCCCTCGCGACCCTCGACCACACCCGCGTCACGATCGGTGCGCAGGCCGTCGGGATCGCCCAGGGGGCACTGGACTTCGCGGTCTCCTACGTCAAGGAGCGCAAGCAGTTCGGCAAGCACATCGCCGAGTTCCAGGGCATCCAGTTCATGCTCGCCGACATGGCGATGGCCGTCGAGGCCGCGCGCCAGATGGTCTACGTCGCGGCGGCCAAGTCCGAGCGGGGCGACAAGGACCTGCCCTTCTTCGGGGCGGCCGCCAAGTGCTACGCCTCGGACGTCGCCATGCAGGTGACCACCGACGCCGTCCAGCTGCTCGGTGGGGCGGGCTACGTCCGCGACTTCCCGCTCGAGCGGATGATGCGCGACGCGAAGATCACCCAGATCTACGAGGGCACCAACCAGATCCAGCGCGTCGTGATGGCCCGCCAGATCCTGGCGTGACGACGAGGTATGCCGCCCACGCGGCATACCGTGCCCTCAGCCGCCGGAGGGCTTGCCGTCGGTACCGGCCGGGGGTGCCTCGAGCGGCTCGTCGTTGCGGAGCATCGTGAACAGCGCCTTGGCGCGCTGGGTGTTCCACTTGACCGAGCTGCCGGCCGACGTCTGGTAGTTCACGCTCTGGATCGGGACCACCAGGCTGAGCCCCTCGTCGTTCGAGACGGCCCGCATCGCGAGCAGCACCCGGCTGGCGTCACGCAGCGAGGTGTCCTCCCCGACGATGAGGCCCTTGGCCGCGGCGTGGGTGAACCCCCAGTAGCGCGTCGGCACGAGCACGGTGGAGGGGGTGGCGGCCTTCTTCATGATCGCGGCGAGGAACTGGCGCTGACGCTCGGCGCGGCCGATGTCGCCGCGCGGGTCGGAGTAGCGGGAGCGGACGAAGCCGAGGGCGTTCCTGCCGTCGAGGACCTGACACCCCTTCTTCAGGTTGATGCCGGCCTTCTTGTCGTTCATGCGGAACGGCACGCAGATGGTGACGCCGTCCACGCTGTCGACGACCGACGCGAAGCCGGCGAAGCCGATCTCGACGTACCCGTCGATGTGCAGGTCGGTCACCTGCTCCACGGTCTGGACCAGCAGGTTCGGGCCGCCGAAGGCGAAGGCTGCGTTGATCTTGTTGCTGCCGTGTCCGGGGATGGGCACGTAGGAGTCGCGCGGGATCGAGATGAGCGCGGGCTTGCCACCGCTCTGGGAGACGTGCACCAGGATGATCGAGTCGGTGCGGCGGCCCGCGGCGTTGCCGGTGGCRTACTCCTTGCGCTGGGCAGCGGTGAGCCCCTCGCGACTGTCCGACCCCACGAGCAGGTAGGTGAACCCCTTGCTCTCCGGGGGGCGGGTGCCGGCGGGCGTGGTGTCGACCTTGGTCACCGAGTTCCACGCGTGCAGCGGGGTGAAGACCATGAACGCGACCCACGCCACGATGATGAGCAGGACGACCCGCACGACGGGGAACCGGCGCCGGCGCCGACGGGGCGACGTCTCGTCCTCGTGTGCCACCGGGCCTGCGGGCGCCCCGTTCGCGCCACGGGCGGGCGCTGCGGAGCCGACGGGGGGTAGGGGAGCCGACTCGGCCGCGCGGGCAGCCTTGTCGCGCCGCCGACCACGCACGTCGACGGTGTAGACCCCTTCACCCTCGGGTGTCCCCTCGCCGTCCGGCAGCCCCCCGGCGTCGGCGCCGCTGCCACCGCCACCCTGGGGGATGGGGCGTGCGTCGTCGGGGCCTTGGGGGCGTCCACTCATGCGGCAAGTCTGGGGTGAGGGGGGTGGCCGGGGCAAAACGCGCACGGAAGTCGCCTCGACGCAGAACTGCCGATTCCATGACGAACCGGCCTCGCGACACGACACTCTGTAATCCCACGCGTCACAGAATTCTCACCTGTTGCGTCCCATACTGATGCACCATGAGCCGCCCGACCGTCGCCGATCCGGGATCGGTCGTCCCTCGCCGCGCGACCGGCCCCCGGCCGTCGCCCACCGGCTGGCCGGCTGACGGCGTCTACCTGTCGGGGGGCCCCGGTCGTCGACTGGGCGATGCCACCCCGGCCAGCCCACGGATGCGACGACGGCGTGCGTTCACCCTGGTCGCCCTCACGTTGGTGCTCCCGGGTGCCGCGCAGCTCGTGGCAGGGAACCGTCGCCTCGGACGCGTCGGTCTGCGGGTGTGGCTGACGCTGCTCGCGCTCCTCGTCGCGGTGGGACTGCTCTTCCTGGCGAGCCGGTCGACGGCCCTCGGGCTGGTCGGCCGACCGTGGCTGATGCTGGGCCTGCAGTGGGTGCTCACGGGCTTCGCGGCCCTGTGGGCCGTGCTCTTCGTGGACGCATGGCGGCTGGGCCGCCCGGGCGGGCTCGTCGCCGCCTCGCGGCGCTGGCTCACCGGGCTGACGGCCGCGCTGCTCGTGGTCACCTCCGGCGGCCTCGTGTATGCCGCGCAGACGGTGGGTGCCGGGCGCGAGGCCCTGGGGGCGATGTTCCAGGGCAACAGCGCGATCGCGTCGACCAACGGGCGGTACAACATCCTGCTGCTCGGGGCCGACTCCGGCCGCGACCGGGTCGGCACCCGGCCGGACAGCATCCAGCTGGTCAGCCTCGACGAGAGGACCGGCCGAGCAGTGACGTTCGGCTTCTCGCGCGACACGGAGAACATCAACTTCCGCCCGGGCTCCACCATGGCGCGGCTGATGCCCGAGGGCTGGAACTGCGGCGACGAGTGCCTGCTCAACGGCCTCTACACCTGGGGGCAGGAGCACGCGGCGCTGTTCCCCGCAGGCACCCGCGACCCGGGCATCGTGGCGACTCGAGAGGCGGTCGAGGCGCTCAGCGGTCTCGACGTCCACTACTACGTGATGATCGACCTCAAGGGCTTCCGCAAGATGGTTGACGCCGTCGGCGGTCTCGACATCACCGTCAAGCACCGCACGCCGATCGGTGGGGGCACGTCGCCCATCATCGGGTGGATCGAGCCCGGTCACCAGCACCTCGACGGGTACCACGCCCTGTGGTACGCCCGTTCCCGCCAGGGCTCGACCAACTACGAGCGGATGGCCAGGCAGCGGTGCGTCACCACGGCCATGGCCAGCCAGCTCGATCCCCAGACCGTGCTGCTGCGCTTCCAGAAGATCGCCACGGCGAGCGCCGGGCTGATCGAGACCGACCTGCCCCAGTCCGAGCTCGGACGCTTCGCCGACCTGGCCATCAAGACGCGCGCGCAGAAGATCCGCGGCGTCAACTTCGTCCCGCCGCTCATCAAGCCGTGGGACTACGACGCCTCCGTGGTCACCTCGACGGTCCGGGCCACCATCGCGGCGTCGGAGAAGGCAGGCGCCACCAGCTCGAAGAGCCAGGCACCGGCCGCGGTCCGGCCCGTGGTCAAGCCCAGGCGTCAACCGGGTACGACCGTCCAGGACCCTGCCAAGGCGGCGGGGAACGCGGCGGAGAGCGACCTCTCCTCCGTATGCTCGTCCTCCTCATGACCAGTACGCCACCTGACGAACCCCTCCACACGCCCCCGTTGTCGCCGGCGCTGCCGGCGCTGCCCAGCGTGGGAGTGGTGATGCCGATCCTCAACGAGGAGCGACACCTCGAGGAAGCCGTGGACGCCGTGCTGGGGCAGGACTACGACGGCCCGGTCCACCTGGTCCTCGCGCTCGGACCCAGCCACGACAGGACCGACGAGATCGCGCGGGGCATCACCGACCGCGAGCCCCGCGTGCGGAGCGTGGGCAACCCGTCGGGTCGCACCCCGGAGGCGCTGAACCTCGCCCTGGCCGCGCTCGACGAGGTCGACGTCGTCGTCCGCGTGGACGGCCACGGCGTGCTGGACCGCGACTACGTCAGGACCGCGGTGGGCCTCCTGGCCGAGACGGGGGCTGCCAACGTCGGCGGTCTCATGGATGCCGAGGGCGTCACGTCGTTCGAGCGGGCGGTCGCGGCAGCCATGACGTCACGGCTGGGGGTCGGAGCCGCACGGTTCCACACGGGTGGTGAGGCCGGAGCGGCCGACACGGTCTACCTCGGCGTGTTCCGGCGTGACTGGCTCAGCAGGCTGGGCGGCTACGACCCGCGTTTCGTCCGCGCCCAGGACTGGGAGCTCAACCACCGGATCCGCGAGGCAGGCGGGCTGGTGTGGTTCTCACCCAGGCTCCGGGTGGCCTACCGCCCGCGTCCGACCCTGGCGGCCCTGGCCCGGCAGTACCGCGACTACGGCCGGTGGCGGCGGGTCGTGGCCCGCACCCACGCGGGCACCATCAACGCGCGCTACCTCGCCCCTCCGGCGGCGCTCGTCGGGTTCCTCGCCGGACTCGTGGGGGGCTTCGTCTGGTGGCCCCTGTGGCTGGCCCCCGCGGCATACCTGACCCTCACCACCCTTGGCGGGCTGACGGTCCGCGACGCACGGCTGCGCGCGGCCGACCGGCTGTGGCTGCCGGTCATCCTCCCCACCATGCACCTGTGCTGGGGCTGGGGATTCCTGTCCAGCCGAGTGCGGGTCGACGACGTCTGACGACCAGCGGTCGCCTATCCGGCGCAGCGGGTCAGGCGGTAGAGCGTGTAGGGCCCGGACGTCTCCACCTTCGTCCAGCCGGACGAGCCGCCCACGGCGTCGATCCCGACGTACTCCCGCATCCGGTCACCGACCCACGCGAACGGACGGCCGCCGGTGATGGCCCACTCCACGTGCTCGCGCTTCGCCGCGGCGCAGACCTCGGGGTCGGTCTGCACCTGGTCGAGTTTCAGCGCGAGCAGCTCGCGGTCGCCGGGCAGGTTCGCCTTCTCCGTGGGGATGAGCAGGTCCCGCCCGCTGACCACGTAGAGATAGGTGCCTCCGTTCCACGGGTTCGCGGCCACCGCGGCCGTGTCCGGGATGCGCTGTGCCAGGGTGTGCAGGGCGCGCAGCTCCCCGTTGCTCGCCCAGGAGTTCGCCGACCTCGGGTGGAAGTAGCGGTTCAGGATCTCGCCGTGCGCCGCCACGTACTCATGCGTTCCGACCACGAAGACCGACAGCACTCCGGCTGTGGCGATGAGTGTGGCGCCGGCCAGTCGCCGGAGCCTGCCCGCGAGGAGGTCCACGACGGCGACGAGACCAGCCGCGGCGGCGATGGCGGTCGGCAGGATCGCGACAGCCTGGAGCCGGACGGCGTTGTTGTACCAGGGCCACGTGAGGTTGCGCAGCCATCGGGTGTCGATGGCGACGTTGACCCAGTAGAGGCCGAACATCACGACCATGGCGGCGACGATCCAGCGTGCGCCCCGGAATCGCACCAGGAGGGCGAGAACGCCGATGCCGGTCACGACGGTGAGGACGGGCAGGTAGGAGGCGCCGCGTGGCGCAAGGAGCACGAGGTCGGCGAGCGCGGCCCGGACGGGCAGCTCTGGGCCGATCGCTCCGGTGTTGAGCATGGCGGCGGGTCGCACGACCGTGGCAGCCGCGTACACGAGGCCAAGCGCGACCACCGTCCCGGCGGCCAGCGCAAGGGCGCGCCTCGGTCGATGTCGCTTCCGCTCGGCCCACGCGCGGCCCAGGACGAGGCCGGCGAGGAAGATGATCGCGAAGACGCCGAAGCTCATGACGGCGTTTGGGTGCGCCAGGCCGAGTCCGGGCAGGCCCAGCAGCACGATGGCTGCCGCCGTGAGCGGGGGTGCGAGGGTGTACGCCGGGACGGCGCGACGGCCGAACAGCGCCACGAAGGCCACGAGGTATGCCGGCAGGAGGGTCTCGCCGAACAGGTTGGGCCACAGGACCCCGAAGCCCATGAGGAAGTAGGGGTAGCCCGTGAACGCCACGCAGGTTGCCGCAGTGGCCAGGACGACCGGGGTCCGCCGCCCCAGCACGGACTGTGCCAGCGCGATGCACCCGATGGGCCACACCAGGCCGGCAACCGCGAGCACGAACACGGAGGTCGAGACCGCCACGGGAACGCCGGCGAACTGCGCGATCGTCGCGGTGAAGCCGTGGAAGGCCGCAGGGTAGAAGCCGGTGCCGGTCAGGGTGATGTAGCCGTTGGCGGTCAGTGACGAGATGTCGCCACGTTCGAGCATCCACTGGGCGTCGGCAAGGTGGAAGATCGTGTCGGGGTGCTGGGGGAAGGCCTCAGGGGTGTTCGACACCTTGATGAGCGTGTAGGCCACGACGAGGAACGCGAACGCCACTCCGGCCACCGTGGCCCAGGTGGTGCTGTCGAGCCGGGCGGCGACACGTGCCCACTGGCCGGGGGTCACGTCCGGCGACGAGGCGGCCGCCTCGCCCGCCGTGCTGTCGTCGTCCACTGCGCTGTCGCCGTCCACGCGGCGCCGATACCAGGGCCAGCGGGAAGCCAGCCGCGTCTCGGCCAGACCCACGAGCGCCGCCATCAGCCACATCAGCAGGATGCCGCACGCGAGGGGCACGAAGCCCCATCGCAGACCGACAAGGGGCGCCGCGATTCCCGTCATGGCCAGGCAGGACGTGGAGAGCACGGGTGCGACGGCCAGCGCCGCCAGGGGCCGCACGCGCGCGAGCAGTCCGGCCACAGTGCCCGGGACGAAGAGCAGCGCGACCGCCACGAGGAATGCCGGAAAGGCCTGAGGCCACGTCGTGGAGCCGGGGTTGAGCACCCGCGCACAGTACCCGACCCGGCTGGTCAGGCTCCTGCGCGACAGCCGGCGTGGGGTCACGGGAGTGCGGGCCGTACGATCGTTGCTCACCACCACCGACCGCACAGGAGGATCGACAGCGATGCGTCCCTTGCCGACGCCGGTCGCCATGCTCAAGCGAGTCGCGCGAAAGGCAGTCAAGACGGGGCCGATCGAGTGGCGCGCCTACGCCCGTCGGCTACCCGTCAGGCCCGACGTCGTGCTGTACGAGGCCTTCGCCGGCAACGGCGTGCTCGACAACCCCGAGGCACTCTTCCGGACGCTGCTGGCGGACCCTGACCAGGCGCACCTGCAGCACGTCTGGGCGCTCAAGCGCCCCAAGCAGCACTCCGCCGTCGTGCGCGAGTTCGCCGACGACCGCAGGGTCTCCTTCGTGAAGTACAGGTCGCCTGCCTACTTCAAGGCTCTGTCCACCGCTGGCCTCCTGGTCAATAACGCGTCCTTTCCCTCCGAGTTCAACAAGCGGCCGGGGCAGGTCTACGTCAACACCTGGCACGGCACGCCCCTCAAGTACATGGGCTACGACGAGCCGCAGGGCGCCGAGCCGACGCGCAACGTCGTGCGCAACTTCGTCATGGCCGACTACCTGCTCTCGAGCGGGGAGTTCATGACGCGCACGATGTACGAGGGCGCGTTCCGGCTGCGCAACATCTACCGGGGCCGGATCCTCGAGTACGGATTTCCCCGCACGGACCGGCAGTTCATCGACGAGGCACGTCGCGAGGAGGTGCTGGAGAATCTTCGCGAGCGGGGTGTCACCGCGTTCGGTCGCATCGTTCTCTTCGCCCCGACCTGGCGCGGCGAGTCCTTCTACGCCCCCAACAACGACGCGCGGCTGCTCGGCGAGCGGGTCCACAAGCTGCGGGCCGAGCTGCCCGCGGACACCACGGTGCTCCTCAAGGTGCACCAGCAGGTCTACGAGTTCGCTGTCGAGCAGCCGGAGCTCGCGTCCTTCCTCGTGCCGAACGACGTCCCGACCAATGAGATCCTCGGGACCACGGACATCCTCGTGACCGACTACTCCAGCGTCTTCTTCGACTTCCTGGACACGGGTCGCCCGGTCGTCTTCTTCACCCCCGACAAGGCGGACTACTCCGAGACCCGCGGGCTCTACCTGAGCAGCGCCGAGCTCCCGGGTCCCAGCGCGGTCACACCCTCCGAGCTGGCCACGCTCCTCAACGCGGTCGGCACGGGGGAGGCTCTTGACCCGCTGGTCAGCCACGCGTCCGCGTATGCCGAGGCGCGGCAGCGGTTCGCAGCCGCAGAGGACGGACACGTCTCCGAGCGGGTCCTTTCGACAGTGCTGTCCGGGACCACGGAGGGGCCTGGCATCGTCGAGGCCTCCAACGACGGCCGCGAGAAGCTCCTCGTCTTCCTGGGCGGGATGAAGTCCAACGGAATCACCACGTCGGCCCTCAACCTGCTCGCCAACGTCGACTACGACCGTTTCGACGTGTCGGCGGTCTACGACCACAGTCGCAACGAGGACCGCCTGAAGAACGCCGAGGCCATCGACCCGCGAGTGCGGCGGTTCGCCCGGATCGGCGCGTTCGCTCCGGGGAAGCGGCACCGCGGTCGACGCCGCGCCCTGCTGTCCCACGGCGCAGACATGGACCCCAGGGACTTCCGGACCATGCTCGACCTGCTGGGCGACGAGTGGCACCGCTGCTTCGGGCCGACGCGGTTCGACTACGTCGTGGACTTCAGCGGGTACTCGCCGTTCTACGCGTTCCTGCTGACCCTGGCCCCAGCCAGTGCCAAGTCGATCTGGATGCACAACGACCTGCTCGCGGACCAGATGCGCGAGGTCGAGGGACACCGTCCGCACGAGGCCAATCTGCGATCGGTGTTCTCCTCGTATCGGCACTACGACCACCTGGTGTCCGTCTCCGATGCGCTGCGCGAGATCAACCAGAAGAACCTGCGCCAGTACGCACCACCCGAGAAGTTCACCTACGCGCGAAACCCGATCGACCACCACCGGATCCTTCGCCTGGCCCATGGACCGGCCGGTGGCGAGGACGTCTGGAGCAGCCATCCGGTGCTGTCCACCATGCCTCTCGCCGTCGAGCCGGAACTGGCGGTCAGCGAGTCGGCGGCCGTGATCGCCGAAGCCCACGGCCTCCAGTCGATGCGGGACGAGATCGAGCGGCGGCTGGCGATCGCCACCATCGTGCCACCGCGCAAGGGCGTCAAGACGTTCGTGACGGTCGGCCGCCTCTCGCCGGAAAAGAACCACGAGCGGATGCTTCGGGCGTTCGACCTCGTCCACCAGGAAGACCCGGACACGCGACTGGTGCTGGTGGGCTACGGGCCGCTGGCCGAGAAGCTCGAGCGCACTGCCAAGCAGCTGGGGCTGGCGCAGTCCGTCACCTTCGCGGGTCTGCAGCACAACCCCTTCGCGATCATGGCGAACTCCGATGTGTTCGTGCTGTCCAGCGACTACGAAGGCCAGCCCATGGTGATCCACGAGGCACGCGTGTTGGGACTGCCGGTCGTGACGACCGCTTTCGGCTCGGTGAAGGGTGCGATGGACGAAGGTGTGGGTCTGGTCGTGCCCCGTGACCACGAGGCGCTGGCCGAGGGGATGCGGGCGGCGCTGCGTGGCGAGGTGCCGAACCCTCCCTTCGACGCCGACGCGTACAACCGAGAGGCCATGGACGACTTCTACCGTGCCATCGGTGCCGGCATCGGGCCGAAGGTCCGGGACGGCGCCGAGGCACGGCCTCCCCTGTGAACCGTCCCGTCGGCGGGTTCTGCGTGGGTCTGCTCTCGCGCACCGTAGACTCCGTCGGCGGTACCCCCCGAGAGGACGACAGGCAACGCACATGATTCTGGTGTCCCAGTTCTCGGCGCTCATGCGCAAGCGCCAGATTCTCGCAACGCTGGTGAGGCGCGACCTGCGTGTTCGCTATGCCCGAAGCGTGCTGGGCTACCTCTGGACGGTGGTCGACCCCCTGGCCATGGCGGGGGTGTACTTCGTCGTCTTCACGATGATCCTCAAGGCGCGGCACACGGGGTACCACCCCTACTTCCTCTACCTGCTCGTGGGCCTGTTGGCCTGGCAGTGGTTCTCACAGTCGATGACCGAGACGTCTCGTGCCCTGCTCAGCGAGGCCAGGCTGGTGCGTTCGACCAACCTGCCGCGCGAGCTGTGGGTGGTGAGGGTCGTCATCGCCAAGGGAATCGAGTTCACCCTCTCCCTTCCGGTCCTGGCCGTGTTCACCGTGTTCTACGTGATCAAGGGCGAGACGCACCTGCACTGGACGCTCCTGCTGTTCCCGCTCGGCATGGTGGTGCAGTTCCTGCTGATGTGCGGCATCGGGCTCATCCTCGCCCCCGTGACCACCCTCGTCACGGACACGCAGAGGGTCGTCCGGATCGCGCTGCGGATGGGCTTCTACACCACCCCGGTCCTCTACAGCGTCGACAACGCGCCCCACGCCATCCGGACCGTGCTCATGTTCAACCCCATGACGGGGGTCATGGAGATCTACCGTGCTGGGCTGTTCGGGGGTCAGTTCAACGTTCCCGCGATGGTCATCGGGACGATCCTGACCCTGGTCATCCTGGTTGCCGGCGTCATCATCTTCCCCCGCCTCGAGCCGGCCGTCCTCAAGGAGATCTGAGTGAAACCCATCATTGAGGTCAATGGACTCGGCATTGAGTTCTATCGCAACCGTCGGCGTCGGATCTCGTTGCGCGAAATGGTTTTCCAAGGACGCAGCTCCGCGCCGCGCGAGACCTTCTGGGCGCTGAAGGACATCTCCTTCACCGTGCAGCCAGGCGAGGCCGTGGGTCTCATCGGCGCCAACGGCGGTGGAAAGAGCACCCTGCTCAAGATGATCGCCGGCGTGCTGCTGCCCGACGAGGGCTCGGTGCGGGTCGGCGGCGGTGTGGCGCCTCTCATCGAGCTCACCGGTGGTTTCATGGGTGAGCTCAGCGCACGGGAGAACATCTACCTCACGGCAGGCCTGCACGGGCTCACCAAGGAGCAGATCGACGATCGGTTCGAGGGCATCGTGGACTTCGCCGGTCCGCAGGTGCGAGAGGCTCTGGACAGGCCCTTTCGGCACTTCTCCTCGGGCATGCAGGTGCGCCTGGGGTTTGCCGTGATCACGACCCTCGACGAACCAGTCGTGCTCGTCGACGAGGTCCTCGCCGTCGGCGACCGTGCGTTCCGCGAGAGGTGCTACAAGCGCATGGAGGACATGCTCAGTGGGGGCAGGACCCTGTTCCTCGTGTCGCACAGCGAGGCCGACCTCAAGCGCTTTGCCAAGCGCGGTCTCTACCTGCACAAGGGCGTGCTCGCCGGCGACGGCGCGGTCGGCGAGGTCATCGACCAGTACAACCACGACAGTGGCGCGGGGTCATGATGCTGGGCAGGGCCCGTCCCGACTCGGACGCGACCGGTGGGGCACGGCCCGGCGCGCTGGAGCGGCACACCCTCGACCTGGGCGCCGGGGCGTGACTGCGGGCACCCAGTCGTCCGTGGGCAACGCCGTTGCCCGGGCCGTTCACGGGCTGACGGCCGGTGCCGATGTCGTGCTCTTGGGTGGCAAGGGCCCGGCTGCGGTGTCGAACTCCCTTGCGGCGCTGGGGATCCCGGGTCCAGGAACCGCGCTCGTGGGTCCCCTCGACGTCCAGCTGGCTGGCCTCGCCGACACCCTCGAACGCACGGCCGACGTGCCGCTGGTTCTCGCCGCCCATGACCTCCAGATCTCCTACGTCGCCCTGCTCGACCTGCTGGACCGGCCCGGGGTGCTCACCGCAGCCCTCGTCGCAGACCCCTTGGCGATCGTCGAGGGGACGGCCAGCGCAACCCCCGCGCGCGTCGGCCGCGACGGCAAGCTGGTCGAGTCCGTTGGAACTCCGGCACACGCGGTGGGCGACCCGAGTGCCGTACTTCCCGGGCTGGTCCGCGTCGCCGGCGCCGACCGTCCCCGTGCGGCTGCACTCGTGCGAGCGGCCGTACCCCTCGTCCAGCCGTCCTGGGGCGCGGACGGTGTCGCGGCTGCCACCGTCGTGCTCGTCCGTGGTGGCCTCACCGTCCAGGCCAGCCCACTGGGACCCTTCGACTGGGCCCGCTCGGGCCTGCGGGCGGCCGGGGCGGCGGGGGACCCATGGCGCCAGCGGCTCCAGGGAGCCTCTCGCGGCGGCGACGGCTTCTTCTCCACGTTTGCGGTGCGGCCGCTCTCCCGGCGCGTCACCGGGGTGGGCCTGGGCATGGGGTGGACACCCAACGTCGTCACGGTCGTGTCGCTGGCCTTCGGTATCCTCGCGGCGCTCCTCGTCGCCACCGGTGCCCACTGGGCCTGGGTCGCAGCCGCGATCCTGCTGCTCGTAGCCCTCGTGGTCGACTGTGTGGATGGTGAGATCGCGAGGTTCACCCGGAGGTTCAGTCCGCTGGGGGCGTTCCTCGACGCCGTCGGCGACCGCGTCAAGGAGTATGCCGTGCTGGCCGCCGTTGCCTCGGTTGCAGTCCGCGAGGGTGCTCCCGGGTGGCCCGTCGCGCTGGCTGCGATGGCCGTGGTCACGCTCCGCCACCTCGAGGACTACGCCTACGAGGACCGACTTCGCGGTTCGCGCCGCAGCAGTGCCGACGTCCTCCCTGTCACGTCGGCCCACGACCTGTCGCAGCCGGGGGCGCGGACGACGTTCGCCGGGGCGCCCAAGGGCAGCACGCAGGTGGTGCACTGGGCGAAGAAGATCGTGCACATGCCCATTGCCGAGCGCTACCTGCTGATCTCCCTCACCCTGCTGACCCGCCGTCCGATGCTGGTCCTGTGGGCGCTGCTCGTCGCCGTCGGCATCGCCGTCGCGTGGACCCAGGGTGGGCGGCTCGCCGCCGTCCTCGCACGTCGGGACCCGACGTGGTTGGTGGCCGAGCGCCCCGCAGCCAGGGGTCGTCTCGACGAGCAGCTGGACCTCGGCCCCCTGGCCGGCCTCGCGGCCAAGCGGTGGCGAGCTCCATTCGGCGTCGGACTCCTCGGCGCGGCCGTCCTGGTCGTCGCCGTGCCGGTCCTGATCTGGTTCGACCTGCTGGCGGCTGCCGCCATCGTTACCCTGGCCGGCGCGTTCCTCGTCGCTTCGGGGTGGCAGCCGCCGGTCCATCACCCCCTCGGCTGGCAGGCTCCCGCGGCCCTGTGGGTCGCCGAGGTCCTGGCCGTCGGCGTCCTCGTGCACCACACGCTTGGCGACTGGACGGCAGCAGCCTTCGTCTATGTCGCGGCAGTGGCCTACCACCGCTACGACGTCGTCTACCGGCTGCGGGACACGGGGACCGCGCCGGCCGACTGGGTGGTCCGCGTCGGACTCGGCACCGAGGGACGGATCGTCGTGCTTCTCGTCATCGCCTCCCTCGCCCCCGACGCCGTCACGCCCCTCCTGTGGGCAGCCGCCGCGGTCCTCGCGGTGACCTACCTCGCCGAGTCGTTCGTCGGCTGGCGTCGGTGGATCGCTGCTCAGGGTGATCCGCTGCGGGGAGGCATCCGGACATGAACCAGATCGCCCATGACCCCACGGACAACCGGCCGACGATGGCCGAGCTGCGCGCGGTGGCCCAGCCTCCGGAGCACATCGCGCGCTACAACGCCGAGCACTGGTCCGGCGCCCTCTACATCCGGCACCTCTCCATCTACGCCACCAGGGCGATGCTGCCGACCGGGGTCACTCCGAACGGCGTCACCTGGCTGATGATTGCCGTGGGTGTGCTGGGCGCAGTGGCGCTGCCCCTGGGGGGACTCCTGGGGCCAATACTCTGCGTCGTCGCGATGCAGCTGCAGATCCTGCTCGACTGCAGCGACGGCGAGGTGGCTCGATGGCGACAGCGGTTCTCCCCGGCCGGGATCTACCTCGACCGGGTCGGGCACTACCTCACGGAGGCCGCGATCCCTGTGGCCCTGGGCCTGCGTGCAGACGGCTGGTCGCTGTCCGATCCGTTCGACGTGGATGGCTGGACGGTCCTGGGGCTGCTCGTAGCGGTTCTCGTCCTGCTCAACAAGGCCTTCACCGATCTCGTGCACGTCGCGCGTGCCAAGACCGGCCGTCCCATGCTCGAGGATGTCGCCACCGCGACGCGGTCCAAGGTCTCCGGTGTGGCTGCCGTCCGTCGGGCCATGGGCTACCTACCGATCTTCCGCGCCTTCGTCGCCGTCGAGGCCTCGCTGCTGGCCCTCGCCGCGGGCCTCGTGGACGTCGTGCGCGGCGACCTGGTCGGCACGCAGGTCCTGGTGGCAGTCATGGTTCCGCTGGCGGTCGTCACGGCAGGCGGCCACCTCTTGGGGGTCCTCACCAGCTCCCGGCTCGACTGAGGGCTGCGGTGCCGCGATGACATCCACTGGGCCACACGATGTCCTGGTGCTCCAGTGGGCCCAGGAAGACGGCGAGGTCGGCGGCGTGCTCACCAGCCACCGCCAGCTCTCGCGACAGCTGCAGGCGGCGGGCCATCGGGTGCGCTATGTGGACACCGGATCGGTCGTGCGTGCCGCGTCCGCCCTCCCGCACCTGTGGCGGCGACGTGCCCTGCACCTGTTCCACATCACCAGGCTGTGGCGCGCGATCGTCCTCGGACCGCTGTTCGCCGTGCTCCCGGGACGCACCGTGCTCGTGCTCCACTCTGGGTCGGTGGGTGGCCAGCTCGATGCCATGCGCCCCCTGGAGGCGCGCCTCCTGAGGCTCGTCCTGCGCGCCTACGACCAGATCTGGGCCGTCAACGACGAGATCGGCCGACGTCTGCCGGCGTCCCTGGCCCGTCGGGTCAGGGTGGTGGCACCGTTCGCCGCAGCGCCGCCACCCGCGAGCGAGCGCGATGCGCAGGCCTCCGCTCGCGATCCGCACCTGCTGGCCGTGGCGACCAATGCCGGGCTCGCGCACTACCGCGCCGAGCTCGCCGTCGATGCGGTGGCGCTGATCCGTGAGGTCTGGCCCGATGCCCGCCTCCGCGTCCTGGCCTACGGTCACGAAGGGGCCGGGCTCACCGCCCTCCGCGCCCGCCTTGTCGGCCTGCCGTGGGTGGAGCTGAGC
>NZ_JBFUEP010000054.1:0-25462 GCF_056403895.1 Pedococcus sp. P2_E5 | reverse complement strand
CCCGAAGAGAAGCAGCGCGGTATCACGATCTCGATCGCGCACATCGAGTACCAGACGGAGAGCCGTCACTACGCCCACGTCGACTGCCCCGGTCACGCTGACTACGTGAAGAACATGATCACGGGTGCGGCGCAGATGGACGGTGCGATCCTCGTGGTTGCGGCGACCGACGGCCCGATGCCGCAGACGAAGGAGCACGTCCTCCTGGCCCGCCAGGTCGGCGTTCCCTACATCGTCGTGGCGCTCAACAAGGCCGACATGGTCGACGACGAGGAGATCCTCGAGCTCGTCGAGATGGAGGTCCGCGAGCTGCTGTCCGACTACGAGTTCCCGGGCGACGACCTGCCGGTCGTCAAGGTCTCGGCACTCRAGGCGCTCGAGGGCGACGCCGAGTGGGGCAACTCCGTCCTGGAGCTCATGGACGCCGTGGACAACCACATCCCGATCCCCGAGCGTGACGTCGACAAGCCGTTCCTCATGCCCGTCGAGGACGTGTTCACGATCACCGGTCGTGGCACCGTCGTCACCGGTCGTATCGAGCGCGGCATCCTGAACGTCAACGCTGAGATCGAGATCGTCGGCATCCACACGGGTCCGCCGGCCAAGACCACGGTCACCGGCATCGAGATGTTCCGCAAGCTGCTCGACGAGGGTCGTGCGGGCGAGAACGTCGGCCTGCTCCTTCGTGGCACCAAGCGCGAGGACGTCGAGCGCGGGCAGGTCATCTGCAAGCCGGGCTCGATCACCCCTCACACGGACTTCGAGGCCAACGTCTACATCCTCTCCAAGGATGAGGGCGGCCGTCACACGCCGTTCTACGACAACTACCGCCCGCAGTTCTACTTCCGCACCACCGACGTGACCGGCGTCGTGCACCTCCCCGAGGGCACCGAGATGGTCATGCCCGGTGACAACACGGAGATGAACGTCGAGCTCATCCAGCCGATCGCCATGGAGGAGGGCCTGCGCTTCGCCATTCGCGAGGGCGGCCGTACCGTCGGCGCCGGCCGCGTCACCAAGATCACCAAGTAGCACTCACCGGTGATCTGACGCACCAGCACCACGGAAGGGCCCCGCAGCTTCGGCTGCGGGGCCTTTCCGTGTCATGTGACAGCGCTGTGCCCGGTATGCCGCGTGCCCGGCTTCAGGCGCCCGCTTGCCTCTCGGGGCGGGTGGCCGCGAACTCGGCTGCGGTGAGCTCGTAGACCACCTCGCCGAGCTCGGCGCCGGGCAGGGGGTCGTCCCACTCCCTGATGTCGGTGCGGACGTGGCGCAGGCCGAGCCGTGCGAGCACAGCCCTCGAGCGCACGTTCACGGCCATCGTCTCGGCCCAGATCCGGTCCAGGCCGACGGTGCCGAAGCCGTGCTCCAGCAGGCGGGTGGCGCCTTCGGTGGCAAGGCCCCGCCCCCACGCGCGCCTGCGCAACCGGTATCCCAGCTCGGCAGCTCCCGGTCCGGCAGATCCTCCGGCAGCCCCGCTCCCTGCACCAGCGTCGTCCGCCGCGTCGTCCGGTTCGGCCGGGGTCAGGCAGAACCACCCGACGAAGACCCCGTCCTCGAAGGCCGACCAGTAGCCCAGCCCGAGGGCGTCGTGCGCAGGTTCGGTCAGGCGCGGCATCCACACCTCGATGACCTCCTGCGGCTCGGCGCCCCGACCGGTGAGGAACTCCATCACGTCGGGGTCGCCATCGAGCTCGACCAGCAGGTCGCTCTCGTCGGCCTGCAGAGGTCGCAGCTCGAGCCGCGGCGTCGTCAACCGGGGCCTGGCCATCAGGGGGCGGTCTGCACGAGCTCGGGACCGATCTGCGCCACCGAGGTGACTCCCGACAGACCCATGGTCAGGTCGAGCTCGGCCACCATGTTGGCCAGCACGTCCCGGACCCCGTCCCGGCCGGCGAGGGCCAGGCCGTAGAGGTAGGGCCGGCCGACGGCGACGGCGTCGGCGCCCAGGGCGATGGCCTTGACGACGTCGCTGCCGGTGCGGACGCCGCTGTCCAGGATCACCGCGAGGTCCGGTCCCACGGCCGCGCGCACGGACGGGAGGGCATCGAGGGAGGCGATGGCGCCGTCGACCTGCCGTCCGCCGTGGTTGCTCACCACGACGCCGCTGGCGCCCGCCTCCGCCGCCCGCAACGCGTCGTCCGGATGCAGGACGCCCTTCACCAGGAACGGCAGCTCCGTGCGCGTGCGCAGGGTGGCGAGCTGCACCCAGGTGAGCCCGGGGTTCGAGTAGATGTCGAGGAAGGTCTCGACGGCCGCGCGCGGCGTGGGGGAGCGGAGGTTGGCGCGCAGGTCGCCGGGGTGCTCGCGACTGATCGACAGCAGCGACCGCAGCGCCCCGACGGTGACCTTGACGTCGTCCTTGGGACCGCCGGCCGCCGCGGCGGACTTCGCGGCCATCCGGTCGCGGACCACCTCCTGGAAGCGCGGGTCGGAGGTGTACTGCGCGATCCCGATGCCCTGGGAGAACGGCAGCGACCCGAGGTTCAGGTCCTGGGGACGCCAGCCGAGCATCGTCGTGTCGAGGGTGACCACGATGGCCTCGGCGCCGCTCGCGGCGGCCCGCGCGAGGAGGCTGTCGACGAGGGGTTCGTCGGTGGACCAGTAGAGCTGGAACCACCGCGGCGCCGAGCCCATGGCGGCCGCCACGTCCTCCATCGGCGAACAGCCCTGGTTGGACAGGATGTACGGCAGACCGAGCTCGGCCGCCGCCGAGCCGATCGCGAGGTCGCTGTCCCGGTGGACCAACCCGGCTGCACCAACCGGCGCGAGCAGCAACGGTGCGGGCAGTCGTCTGCCGAGCAGCTCGGTGGACAGGTCGCGCCGTGCCTTTCCGGGCAGCAGGCGTGGCACGATCCGGACGCGTTCGAAGGCAGCGCGGTTCGCCCGCATGGTCGCGCCCTCGCCCGCCCCACCCGCGACGTAGGCCCAGGCCCGGGGTGACATGGCCGTTGCCGCGCGTCGCTCGAGCTCGGCGAAGTCCGTGGGGATCGTGGGTCGGTGGCCCAGCACCCCCGCGCGGTAGATCAGGCTCTGCCTGGCCCGGCCGGGACCCTCGGGCGGCGTCGTCATGACTCGATCCTGCCAGTGGGTCGACCCGCTCGTGGGTGAACGGCGCCGACGTCYCTGACAGCCCAGTGACAGGTGCAGCACGGCTCCATGCCAGTCACACGGCGCAGCCTCGAGGTCCGAGGAGCCGCACCGGCGCGCTCCCTGCCGAGAGGACGAAGGCCCACCATGCCCACAGTCAGCAAGTCCATGAAGATCGCCGCAGCGGGCGGGGTCGCGGCCGTCGCCGCCGGGATCGGCGCCAGCGCGGCCATGGCGGACACCACTCCCACCCCGTCCACCTCCGCCACCGCGACCGCCGCACCGTCGCAGCCCGGTGCCGACGCCGGAAGGGGACCAGGGGGCCCTGGCGGACACCGTGGCGGCCCCGGCGGCCTCGACGCTGCCGCCCTCGCCACCAAGCTGGGACTCACGGAGGCCAAGGTGAGTGCCGCACTGGAGAAGGTCCGTGCCGCCCAGAAGCCGACGACGCCCCCGGCCCAGGGCACCAAGCCGACCGATGCGGAGCGCCAGGCCCGGGAGAAGGCGCGGGTGACGGCGCTGGCCAAGGAGCTCGGCGTGAGCGAGGCCAAGGTGCAGGCCGCTCTCGACGCGATCAGGGCCGACCGCGAGGCCAGCCACAAGAGCGAGCTGTCCGCACGCCTCGATGCCGCGGTCAAGGCAGGAACCCTGACGGGCGCGGACAAGACCTCGGTCCTCAAGGCGTTCGACGCGGGCGTCCTGGGTGGCGGACGCCCGTAGGGCACCCTGACCAGCCCTGACCGGCCCCGGCTCCATCCGTCCCCCCAGCGGGCGGGGCCGGGGCCTCGTCGCGCCCCGGCGAGGTGCCAGCCGCCCAGTGCCTGCGCCTGCAGCGCGTGGCGGCCACCCGGCATACCGAGGACGTGGTGGACCTGCGCGACGCGCCATCGGAGCGGGTATGCCGCGTGGCCCCGCCTCGATTTGGTAGGTCACCGTCGCCTCTGGCACACTGGACCGGTTGCTTGACGCGCGCCGTTGACCCATGTCGACGCCGCCACCCCCGGTGACACACCTCGAACCGTGCATTGATGCGCGGGGCGACACTCCAGGGAAGCGCAAGCCCCGGCTCTGCCGGTCAATCCGAACCGCACGACTGCGTGAAAACGCATGTCGTCCGGCCGCGAAGCGGGTGCGACACACCCGACCGCGGGGGTCGGAGATGGCCAAGAGCCGGCCAAGCTAGATGTTCGGCGAGAGAGAGACGTAACGGAGATGGCGGGACAGAAGATCCGCATCCGCTTGAAGTCGTATGACCACGAGGTCATCGACAACTCGGCGCGCAAGATTGTCGACACGGTGACCCGTGCTGGCGCGACGGTAGTCGGCCCTGTGCCGCTGCCCACGGAGAAGAACGTCTTCGTGGTCATCCGTTCGCCCCACAAGTACAAGGACAGCCGCGAGCACTTCGAGATGCGCACCCACAAGCGCTTGATCGACATCATCGACCCGACGCCGAAGGCCGTCGACTCGCTGATGCGTCTCGACCTGCCGGCAGACGTCAACATCGAGATCAAGCTCTGAGGCTGGCGAAATGACCACCACTGCTACCAAGACCGTGAAGGGCGTACTGGGCAAGAAGCTCGGTATGACCCAGGTGTGGGATGCCGACAACCGGCTCATCCCCGTCACCGTCATCGAAGCGGGCCCCTGCGTCGTGACGCAGGTCCGCGCCGCTGCGAAGGACGGCTACGACGCCGTCCAGATCGCGTTCGGCGCCATCGACCCCCGCAAGGTGACCAAGCCCCTGACCGGGCACTTCGAGAAGGCCGGCGTGACCCCGCGTCGCCACCTCGTGGAGCTCCGTACCGCTGACGCCGCCGAGTACACGCTCGGCCAGGAAGTCACGGTCGAGACCTTCGAGGCCGGCCAGGCGATCGACGTCACGGGAACCACCAAGGGCAAGGGCTTTGCCGGCGTCATGAAGCGTCACGGCTTCCACGGCGTCAGCTCCTCCCACGGTTCCCACAAGAACCACCGCAAGCCGGGCTCGATCGGTGGCTGCGCCACCCCGGGTCGCGTGTTCAAGGGCATGCGCATGGCCGGCCGGATGGGCGGCGAGCGTCAGACCACCCAGAACCTCACGATCCACGCCGTGGACGTTGAGCGGGGCCTGCTGCTGATCAAGGGTGCCGTTCCCGGCCCCCGCAACGGCACTGTCCTCGTCCGCACGGCCGCGAAGGGAGCCTGAGCCAGATGGCAACCAAGACTGTCGCTGCTGACCTGCCCGCCGAGATCTTCGACGTCCAGGTCAACGTTCCGCTGATCCACCAGGTCGTCGTGGCCCAGCTGGCCGCCGCGCGTCAGGGCACGCACTCCACCAAGACCCGCGGCGAAGTCCGCGGTGGTGGCCGCAAGCCCTACCGGCAGAAGGGCACCGGCCGCGCCCGCCAGGGCTCGACCCGCGCTCCGCAGTTCGCCGGCGGTGGCGTCGTCCACGGCCCGCAGCCGCGTGACTACAGCCAGCGGACCCCCAAGAAGATGAAGGCTGCCGCCCTGCGCGGTGCCCTCTCCGACCGGGCCCGCAACGACCGGGTGCACGTGGTCGACTCCCTGGTGACCGGCACTGCGCCGTCCACCAAGGACGCGCTCGCGCTGCTCGCCGGCCTGACCGACCGCCCCAACCTGCTCGTCGTGCTCGACCGCAGTGACGTCGTGTCGCTGAAGTCGGTCCGCAACCTCGACGGTGTGCACGTGCTCGCCGCCGACCAGCTCAACACGTATGACGTGCTGTGCGCGGACGACGTCGTCTTCACCACCGCATCCCTGGAGGCATTCGTCTCCAAGGCCCAGCCGGTTGGTGGCGTCATCGAGGTCGAGATCGTCGACGACGCACCCGCCAAGGCCGACAAGCCGGCCAAGGCTGCCAAGACCGAGAAGTCCGAGGCCAAGGCCGAGAAGCCGGCGAAGGCTGACAAGCCCGCGAAGGCCGAGAAGCCTGCCAAGGCCGAGAAGCCCGCCAAGGCCGACAAGCCCGCCAAGGCCGAGAAGCCTGCCAAGGCTGAGAAGGCCGCCACGCTGGTGGACGCTCCCGAGGCCACCGACGGTGGCTTCGGCGCCGACTCGGCTGCCGCCCTCGAGGACGGCTCCGCGCCGGAGGGCTTCGAGGTCAAGGGCAACAAGGACTCGATGAAGTTCCACGTCCCCGGCTCCCGCTGGTACGACGCGACCGTCGCTGAAGTCTGGTTCCGCACTGCGGATGCCGCCGCGGCTGCCGGTTTCGTCCCCGCCGGTGGCGCTGCCGCCCAGGACGTGGCTGAGGAGGAGACCAAGTGAGCACCCAGTCTGCTCTGTACGGCAAGGACCCCCGCGACATCCTGATCGCGCCGGTCGTTTCCGAGAAGTCGTACTCGCTGCTCGACCAGGGCAAGTACACCTTCATCGTCGACCCGCGGGCGAACAAGACGGAGATCAAGATCGCCGTCGAGCGCGTCTTCAACGTCAAGGTTGACTCCGTCCACACCCTCAACCGTGTCGGCAAGACCCGCCGCACCCGGTTCGGCCTCGGCAAGCGCAAGGACACCAAGCGTGCGATCGTCACCCTCCGCGAGGGCTCGATCGACATCTTCGGTGCCGGCGCCTGACGGAATCGCTGAAGAGACGTAAGGGATTACGAAACATGGGTATCCGTAAGTACAAGCCGACCACGCCTGGCCGCCGAGGCTCCAGCGTCGCCGACTTCGTCGAGGTCACGCGCTCCACGCCTGAGAAGTCGCTGGTGCGCCCCCTGACGAAGTCCGGTGGACGCAACAGCAACGGCCGCATCACCACCCGTCACATCGGTGGTGGACACAAGCGCGCTTACCGCGTCATCGACTTCCGTCGCCATGACAAGGACGGCGTGCCGGCCAAGGTCGCTCACATCGAGTACGACCCCAACCGCACGGCGCGCATCGCGCTGCTGCACTACGCCGACGGTGAGAAGCGCTACATCCTGGCCCCCAAGGGCCTGGAGCAGGGCGCCAACATCGAGAACGGCCCCTCGGCCGACATCAAGCCCGGCAACAGCCTGCCGCTGCGCAACATCCCGACCGGTACGGTCATCCACGCTGTCGAGCTCAAGCCCGGTGGTGGCGCGAAGATCGCCCGTTCGGCTGGTGTGCGTGTGCAGCTCGTCGCCAAGGACGGCCCCTACGCCCAGCTGCGTATGCCGTCCGGTGAGATCCGCAACGTCGACCTGCGCTGCCGCGCCACGGTCGGCGAGGTCGGCAACGCCGAGCAGTCCAACATCAACTGGGGCAAGGCCGGCCGCATGAGGTGGAAGGGCAAGCGCCCGACCGTCCGTGGTGTCGCCATGAACCCGGTCGACCACCCGCACGGTGGTGGCGAGGGTAAGACGTCCGGTGGACGTCACCCCGTCAGCCCGTGGGGTCAGGCCGAGGGCCGCACCCGCCGCCCCGGCAAGCCAAGCGACAAGATGATCGTTCGCCGCCGTCGTACTGGCAAGAAGCGCTGAGAAGGAGCCTGAGAAACCATGCCTCGTAGCTTGAAGAAGGGCCCCTTCATCGACGGCCACCTTCAGAAGAAGGTCGACGTCCAGAACGAAGCGGGCACCAAGAACGTCATCAAGACCTGGTCACGTCGGTCGGTCGTGAGCCCCGACATGCTGGGTCACACCCTCGCCGTGCACGACGGCCGCAAGCACGTCCCGGTGTTCGTCACCGAGTCGATGGTCGGCCACAAGCTCGGTGAGTTCGCACCGACCCGCACGTTCAAGGGTCACGTGAAGGACGACAAGAAGGGGCGTCGTCGCTGATGGCCGCCCCTATCGAGAACAAGGACAACGTGATGGAAGCCAAGGCGAGTGCGCGGCACGTCCGCGTCACGCCCCAGAAGGCCCGCCGCATGGTGGACCTGATCCGCGGCAAGCAGGCCACTGAGGCCATCGCCGTGCTCCGGTTCGCGCCGCAGTACGCCTCCGACCCGGTGCAGAAGGTGCTCGAGAGCGCCATCGCCAACCTCCGGGTCAAGGCGGACAAGGCCTCTGAGGCCTTCGACGAGACCAACCTGGTCATCAGCGAGGCGTTCGTCGACGAGGGTCCGACCATGAAGCGGTTCCGCCCGCGGGCCCAGGGCCGCGCGGCACGCATCAACAAGCGGACCAGCCACATCACCGTGGTCGTCACGCCGAAGACCACCAAGGGAGGCACCCGCTAATGGGTCAGAAGGTCAACCCGCACGGCTTCCGCCTCGGTATCACCACCGAGCACAAGAGCCGCTGGTTCGCTGACTCCACCAAGGAGGGTCAGCGGTACCGCGACTACGTCAAGGAAGACGTCGCCATCCGCAAGCTCATGTCCGAGGGCATGGAGCGGGCCGGCATCTCCCGCGTCGAGATCGAGCGCACCCGTGACCGCGTCCGTGTGGACATCCACACCGCGCGTCCCGGCATCGTCATCGGTCGTCGTGGCGCCGAGGCCGACCGCATCCGCGGCGAGCTCGAGAAGCTGACCGGCAAGCAGGTCCAGCTGAACATCCTCGAGGTCAAGAACCCCGAGGTGGACAGCCAGCTCGTCGCACAGGGCATCGCCGAGCAGCTCTCTGCTCGTGTGTCGTTCCGTCGTGCGATGCGCAAGGGCATGCAGTCCGCCACCCGCGCCGGCGCCAAGGGCATCCGTGTCCAGGTCTCCGGTCGCCTCGGCGGCGCCGAGATGTCTCGCACCGAGTTCTACCGCGAGGGTCGCGTCCCGCTGCACACCCTGCGTGCGCAGATCGACTACGGCTTCTACGAGGCCCGCACCACCTTCGGTCGCATCGGCGTCAAGGTGTGGATCTACAAGGGCGACGTCACCGCTCGCGAGCTGGCTCAGCAGCAGGCTGCTGCGCCGCGTCCGAGCCGTGGCCCGCGTCGTGACGGCGCAGACCGTCCGGCCCGCGCTCGTCGCGAGCGTCCGGAGGCCGCCACCGAGACCGCTGTCGAGGCTCCCGCCGCTGAGGCGACCGCAGCCCCGGCCAGCACTGAGGGAGAGCAGTCCTGACATGTTGATTCCTCGTCGAGTCAAGCACCGCAAGCAGCACCACCCGGGTCGCTCGGGCGCTGCGAAGGGTGGCACCAAGATCGCGTTCGGCGACTACGGCATCCAGGCCCTCGAGCCCGCCTACGTCACCAACCGTCAGATCGAGTCCGCTCGTATTGCGATGACGCGTTACATGAAGCGTGGCGGAAAGGTGTGGATCAACATCTACCCCGACCGCCCGCTGACCAAGAAGCCTGCCGAGACCCGCATGGGTTCCGGTAAGGGCTCCCCCGAGTGGTGGATCGCCAACGTCAAGCCTGGTCGCGTGATGTTCGAGGTGAACGGCGTGTCCGAAGAGGTCGCCCGTGAAGCCATGCGTCTGGCGATGCACAAGCTCCCCATGAAGTGCCGCTTCGTTCGGCGTGAGGGTGGTGACATCTGATGGCAGTCGGATCCAAGGACCTGGTGTCCGAGAACCTGCGTGGTCTCGACGAAGACCACCTGGTCGACGAGCTCCGCAAGGCCAAGGAGGAGCTGTTCAACCTCCGGTTCCAGTCGGCCACCGGCCAGCTGGACAACCACGGCCGCCTGCGCGCCGTCCGCAAGGACATCGCCCGCATCTACACCGAGCTGCGTGAGCGCGAGCTCGGCATCGGGCAGAGCCCGAGTGTCGAAGCCAAGGAGGAGTCGGCATGACCGAGAACGTGAAGGATGAGGCCGTGACGGCTGAAGACCGCAACTACCGCAAGACCCGCCAGGGCTACGTGGTGAGCGACAAGATGGACAAGACCGTCGTGGTCGAGGTCGAGGACCGCGTCAAGCACGCGCTCTACGGCAAGGTCCTGCGACGCTCGAGCAAGGTCAAGGCCCACGACGAGGACAACGCCGCCGGTATCGGTGACCGCGTCTCGATCATGGAGACCCGACCGCTGTCGGCCACCAAGCGCTGGCGCGTGGTGGAGATCCTCGAGAAGGCCAAGTAGTACACCTCAGCATCCGCCGCCCACGCGGCATACCGGAGAAACACCCCGGGTATGCCGCGGGGCACGGAAACAAGCCCCCCACAGTTCGGCAAGGCTCACCTTGCGTGAGAACCAGCTCGACGACAGGAGTTAGACAGTGATCCAGCAGGAGTCGCGACTGCGCGTCGCCGACAACACTGGTGCCAAGGAAATCCTTTGCATCCGTGTTCTCGGTGGCTCGGGTCGTCGTTACGCCGGCATCGGTGACGTCATCGTCGCCGCCGTCAAGGACGCCATTCCCGGCGGCAACGTCAAGAAGGGCGACGTCGTCAAGGCCGTCATCGTGCGCACCACCAAGGAGCGCCGTCGCGGTGACGGGTCGTACATCAAGTTCGACGAGAACGCCGCCGTCATCCTCAAGGCCGACGGGGACCCCCGTGGCACCCGCATCTTCGGCCCGGTGGGCCGCGAGCTGCGTGAGAAGAAGTTCATGAAGATCATCTCGTTGGCGCCGGAGGTGCTCTGACCCATGGCTGACAAGAAGAAGATGAAGATCAAGAAGGGTGACACCGTCAAGGTGCTCACCGGCAAGGACCGCAACAGCATCGGCAAGGTCATCGCCGTGTACCCCGAGACCGAGCGCGTGCTCGTCGAGGGCGTCAACCGGGTGACCCGCCACACCAAGGCCGGTCAGTCCGCTCGCGGCACCCGCACCGGTGGCCTGGTGGTCCAGGAAGCCGCGATCCACGTGAGCAACGTGGCCGTCGTGGACCCCGATGACAAGAAGCTCGCGACCCGGATCAAGACCCGCGTCGAGACCGTCGAGCGGGGCGGCCGCACCAAGACCGTCCGCACCCGTGTCGCCGTGCGCTCGGGCAAGGACCTGTGAGAGACATGACCGAAACTGCAATCACGTCAACAGACAGCAAGCCCCAGACCGAGGTCTCCGCAGCGGTGACGCCGCGCCTCAAGCAGCGCTACGCGGACGAGATCAAGGGCGAGCTGTTCACGCAGTTCGGCTACGAGAACGTCATGCAGGTGCCCGGCGTGGTCAAGGTCGTCGTCAACATGGGTGTCGGTGACGCCGCCAAGGACGCCAAGCTCATCGAGGGCGCGATCAAGGACCTGTCCGCCATCACCGGCCAGAAGCCCCTGGTCACCAAGGCCCGCAAGTCCATCGCACAGTTCAAGCTGCGCGAGGGTATGCCGATCGGTGCGCACACCACGCTGCGCGGCGACCGGATGTGGGAGTTCCTCGACCGCCTCGTGTCGGTCGGCCTGCCCCGTATCCGTGACTTCCGCGGCCTGTCGCCCAAGCAGTTCGACGGCAACGGCAACTACACCTTCGGTCTCACGGAGCAGTCGATGTTCCACGAGATCGACCAGGACCGGATCGACCGCGTGCGTGGCATGGACATCACTGTGGTGACCACGGCCACCAATGACGACGAGGGCCGCGCACTGCTCAAGGCGCTCGGCTTCCCCTTCAAGGAGAACTGACATGGCGAAGACCGCCCTGGTCAACAAGGCCAACAAGAAGCCGAAGTTCAAGGTGCGCGGCTACACCCGTTGTCAGCGCTGCGGCCGACCGCACTCGGTCTACCGCAAGTTCGGGCTGTGCCGCATCTGCCTTCGCGAGATGGCTCACCGCGGCGAACTGCCCGGCGTCACCAAGAGCTCCTGGTAATACCCACCGATTTCATCCTTACATCGCAGGTCGCTGCATCCGCAGTGAAACCACGGTGAGAGAGGGCCGGAGAAGCCCATGACCATGACTGACCCGATTGCGGACATGTTGACCCGCGTCAGGAACGCCAACTCGGCGCACCACGACGATGTCTCCATGCCGTTTTCCAAGCTGAAGTCCCACATTGCCGAGATCCTCCAGGAGGAGGGCTACATCGCCTCCTGGAAGGTCGAGGACGCCGAGGTCGGCAAGACGCTGACCATCGAGCTGAAGTACGGCCCCAACCGTGAGCGTTCGATCGCTGGCGTGCGCCGTGTCTCCAAGCCCGGTCTGCGCGTCTACGCCAAGTCGACGAACCTGCCCAAGGTTCTCGGCGGTCTCGGTGTGGCCATCCTTTCCACCTCGTCTGGTCTCCTCACGGACCGCCAGGCCAAGTCCAAGGGCGTGGGCGGGGAAGTCCTCGCCTACGTCTGGTAGGGGGATTCGACATGTCGCGTATCGGACGACTCCCGGTCTCCATCCCGAGCGGTGTCGAGGTCACCATCGACGGCCAGTCCGTCAAGGTGAAGGGCCCCAAGGGCGAGCTCAGCCACGTCGTGGCCGAGCCGATCACCGTCGAGAAGGGTGATTCGGACCTCGAGGTCAAGCGCCCCAACGACGAGCGCCAGTCCCGTGCCCTGCACGGCCTGACCCGGTCGCTCATCAACAACATGGTTCTCGGTGTGACCGAGGGCTATGAGAAGAAGATGGAGATCCACGGTACGGGTTACCGCGTGGCCAACAAGGGCGGGGACCTCGAGTTCGCGCTCGGCTACAGCCACTCGATCACCGTCAAGGCCCCCGAGGGCATCTCCTTCGCCGTCGAGAACCCGACCCGCTTCGCGGTCCAGGGAATCGACAAGCAGCTCGTTGGCGAGGTTGCTGCAAACATCCGCAAGCTGCGCAAGCCCGACCCGTACAAGGGCAAGGGCGTTCGCTATGCGGGCGAGCACATCCGTCGCAAGGTCGGAAAGGCCGGTAAGTAAGCCATGGCAATGATCGTCAAGCGCGCCAAGGGCAAGTCCGCTGCACGCGGACGTCGCCACCTGCGCCTGCGCAAGAAGGTGACCGGCACGACGGTTCGTCCGCGCCTGGTCGTGTCGCGGTCCTCGCGCCACGTCTTCGTGCAGATCGTCGACGACACCCTGGGCAAGACCGTGGCGTCGGCCTCCACCATGGAGGCGGACCTGCGTTCGTTCGAGGGTGACAAGACCGCAAAGGCCCGCAAGGTGGGCGAGCTGCTCGCCGAGCGCGCCAAGAGCGCCGGTGTCGAGGCTGTCGTCTTCGACCGTGGTGGCAACAAGTACCACGGCCGCGTCGCTGCCATCGCCGAGGGCGCCCGCGAGGGTGGACTGGCCCTGTGAGCACCGTGACCGCAACTGTTATTGAGATGAGGAACATCTGATGCCCGGACCCCAGCGTCGAGGCACTGGTGCCGCTGCTGGCGGCGACGCAGCTCGTGGCGAGCGCGGCGACCGCCGCGGTGGCCGCGACAACCGTCGTGAAGGCGGCCGTGACCAGGCCGAGAAGAGCGCTTACGTCGAGCGCGTCGTGACCATCAACCGCGTGTCCAAGGTCGTCAAGGGTGGACGTCGCTTCAGCTTCACCGCCCTCGTGGTCGTGGGCGACGGCGACGGCACCGTCGGCGTCGGCTACGGCAAGGCCAAGGAAGTTCCCGCGGCGATCGCCAAGGGTGTCGAGGAGGCCAAGAAGGAGTTCTTCAAGGTCCCCCGCATCCAGGGCACCATTCCGCACCCCGTGCAGGGTGAGGCGGCTGCCGGTGTCGTCATGCTCCGTCCCGCAGCCCCCGGTACCGGTGTCATCGCCGGTGGTCCGGTGCGTGCGGTGCTCGAGTGCGCCGGCATCCACGACGTGCTGAGCAAGTCGCTCGGCTCGGACAACGCCATCAACGTCGTCCACGCGACGGTCGCGGCCCTGCGGGGTCTCGAGCGTCCGGAGGAAGTGGCTGCCCGCCGCGGCCTCCCGGTCGACCGCGTCGCCCCGGCCGCCATGCTGCGCGCCCAGGCTGCTGGCCGCGAAGCCGCCAAGGCAGGTGCCTGATGCGTCTCAAGGTGACCCAGACCCGTTCCGAGATCGGTGGCAAGCAGAACCAGCGTGACACGCTGCGCAGCCTCGGTCTGAAGCGCATTGGCGACGTCGTCGTCAAGGAGGACCGTCCCGAGATCCGCGGGATGGTCAAGACGGTGACGCACCTCGTTGCCGTCGAGGAGGTTGACTGACCATGGCAGAGAAGAAGGCCGCCAAGGCCGCTGCCGCACCCGAGGGCACGACCCTCAAGGTGCACCACCTGCGTCCGGCTCCCGGCGCCAAGACCGCGAGGACCCGTGTGGGTCGCGGTGAGGGCTCCAAGGGCAAGACCGCCGGTCGTGGCACCAAGGGCACCAAGGCCCGCTACCAGGTTCCGGAGCGCTTCGAAGGTGGCGCCATGCCGCTGCACATGCGTCTCCCGAAGCTGCGTGGCTTCAAGAACCCGTTCCGCGTGGAGTTCCAGGTCGTGAACCTGGACAAGCTGTCAGCCCTGTTCCCCGAGGGTGGCGATGTGACCATCGCCGACCTCGTGGCCAAGGGTGCGGTCCGCGACAACTCCCCGGTCAAGGTGCTCGGCACCGGCGAGATCACCGTCAAGGTCAACGTGACCGCTGACAAGTTCTCGGCGACTGCCAAGGAGAAGATCGAAGCCGCTGGCGGCTCGGTCACCTCCGCCTGACCACGCCAGAACGACAGGGTATGCCGCGGGCTCACCGCTCAAGGTGAGCTCGCGGCATACCCCGTTTGCTGTCCCGGGCAAACTCCCGAGGTAACCTTCCTAGGATTGCCTGACCATCATTCTCGCGAGGCCGAACCGGCCCGCGTCACCAGGAGGACCTGTGCTCACCGCCTTCACCCGTGCGTTCAAGACGCCGGACCTGCGCAGGAAGCTGCTGTTCACCCTCGCGATCGTCGTCATCTTCCGACTCGGCTCGCACGTGCCCGTCCCCGGTGTGAGCTACAAGGCCGTCCAGGCCTGCATCAAGGGTGCGGACTCGACCACCGGTGTGCTCGGCCTCGCCAACCTGTTCAGTGGCGGCGCGCTCCTGCAGCTGTCGATCTTCGCGCTCGGGATCATGCCGTACATCACGGCGAGCATCATCGTGCAGCTCCTCACCGTGGTCATCCCGCGGTTCGAGGCCCTCAAGAAGGAGGGCCAGCAGGGCCAGACGAAGATGACGCAGTACACGCGCTACCTGACGATCGGCCTTGCGGTCCTGCAGTCCTCCACGCTCATCACGTTCGCCCAGAACCCCTCGGCGCTGTTCGGCCCGAACTGCACGAACATCCTGCCCGACGAGTCGATCCCGACCCTGGTCATCATGGTGCTCACCATGACCGCCGGCACCGGCGTCGTCATGTGGCTCGGTGAGCTCGTCACCGACAAGGGCATCGGCAACGGCATGTCGCTGCTGATCTTCACCTCGATCGCCAGCTCGTTCCCGTCCTCGCTGTGGGCGATCCAGCAGAAGGACGGCCGCTGGGACATCTTCATCGGCGTCATCCTGCTCGGGTTCCTGATCATCGCGCTGGTCGTCTTCGTCGAGCAGAGCCAGCGGCGCATCCCCGTGCAGTACGCCAAGCGCCAGGTCGGCCGCCAGATGTACGGCGGCACGTCCACCTACATCCCGCTCAAGGTCAACATGGCCGGCGTGATCCCCGTGATCTTCGCCTCGTCGCTGCTCGCACTGCCGTCTTTGCTGGCACAGTTCAACAGGTCGACCACGGGCAACCAGCCCGGCTGGGTGACGTGGATCGACCAGCACCTCGTGCGGGGCGACCACCCGATCTACATGCTCATCTACATCGCGCTGATCCTGTTCTTCACGTTCTTCTACGTGTCGATCACGTTCAACCCGGTGGAGGTGGCCGACAACATGAAGCGCTACGGCGGCTTCATCCCAGGTATCCGCGCCGGGCGACCCACGGCCGAGTACCTCGACTACGTGCTCACCCGCATCACGGTTCCAGGGGCCATCTACCTCGGCCTCGTCTCGCTGGTCCCGCTCATCGCACTCGTACTCGTCGGCGCCAACCAGAACTTCCCGTTCGGTGGCACCTCCATCCTCATCATCGTGGGCGTCGGCCTTGAGACGGTGAAACAGATCGAGTCGCAGCTGCAGCAGCGCCATTACGAAGGGTTCCTCCGCTGATGCGCCTCATCATCCTCGGGCCTCCCGGTGCCGGTAAGGGCACCCAGGCCGCCAAGATCGCCTCGAGCCTCGGCATCCCCGCGATCTCCACGGGTGACATCTTCCGCGCCAACATCAAGAACGAGACACCGCTCGGCCTGCAGGTCAAGGAGGTGCTCGCGTCCGGTGGCTATGTCACCGACGAGATCACCAACGCCGTCGTCCGCGACCGGCTGTTCGAGGACGACGCGGAGCAGGGCTTCCTGCTCGACGGCTTCCCTCGCACCGCGGCGCAGGTCGAGACCCTCGACGCGATCCTGGCCGAGCACGGCCACGCCCTCGAGGCCGTCCTCGAGCTGACCGTCGACGACGAGGCCGTCGTCCAGCGGCTGCTCAAGCGCGCGCAGATCGAGGGCCGCGAGGACGACACCGAAGAGGTCATCCGCGAGCGTCAGGCGATCTACCGTCGCGAGACCGCTCCGCTGACCGACGTCTACGCCGCTCGTGGCCTGCTCGTGCAGGTCGACGGGATGGGTTCGGTCGACGACGTCTTCACCCGCATCTCCGACGCCCTCGAAGGGGTTGCTCGATCCTGATGTTCGGCCGGTCCCGCATCGAGACCAAGACCCCAGACCAGATCCTGCGCATGCGCAAGGCTGGTCTGGTGGTCGGTCAGACCCTGCAGCTGATGGCCCAGACGGTCCGTCCGGGCATGACGACCAAGCAGCTCGACGAGCTCGCGGAGGAGCACATCCGCGGGTGCGGGGCGACCCCGTCGTTCCTGGGCTACCACGGCTTCACCGGCTCGCTCTGCACGTCGGTCAACGACGAGGTGGTGCACGGTATCCCGGGTTCGCGGGTGCTCGCCGAGGGAGACCTCATCTCGATCGACTGCGGCGCCATCGTCGACGGCTGGCACGGTGACGCCGCCATCTCGGTCATCGTCGGGGGCCGTGACGCCGGACGCCCCGAGGACCTCGCGCTCATCGACGCCACCGAGGACTCCATGTGGGCCGGCATCGCCGCGCTCGCCGTGGGGGAGTCGCTCTATGCCGTGGGTGCTGGTGTCGAGGACAGCATCGTCGCCTCGGGTGAGCGCGACGGCCACGACTACGGGATCGTCGAGGAGTACGTCGGCCACGGCATCGGCACCGAGATGCACATGGATCCGCAGGTGCCGAACTACCGCGTCCGCGACAAGGGGCCGACTGTGCGGGCGGGCGTCACGGTGGCGATCGAGCCGATGATCACGCTCGGGTCCGCCGAGACCCGGGTGCTCCAGGACGACTGGACGGTCGTGACCACCGACTCCTCCCGCGCCGCGCACTGGGAGAACACCGTGGCCGTCACCGACGACGGGCTGTGGGTGCTCACGGCCCTCGACGGTGGCAGGGAGCGGCTGGAAGCCGCCGGCGCGGCATACGCCCCCCTCGCCTGACCCGGCCCCCTCCCACCCCTCGCTCTGCCCCTTTCCCGCACTTCTGGCCACTGGTGCCACATCCGTGGCCAAGATCCCGGTCGTCGTGCGTCACCCGTGGCCAGAAGTCGGGACGGGTGCTGGCCAGTGGGACTGGTGGGGCTCGGCTGGCACGGATTTCGTGCTCAGCGCGTCCTGGCGTAGACTCGTCTGTCGGTGCGCGACCTCGCGCGCCGCATTCGTGTGCGCGCCCCAGCAGGGGTACCACGCAACAGATTGTGGAGGATATGGCCAAGAAGGACGGTGTCATCGAGATCGAGGGCACGATCGTCGAGGCTCTCCCGAACGCGATGTTCAGGGTCGAGCTCACGAACGGTCACAAGGTTCTCGCTCACATCTCGGGCAAGATGCGTCAGCACTACATCCGGATCCTCCCCGAGGACCGCGTGGTGGTGGAGCTCAGCCCGTACGACCTGACCCGTGGCCGGATCGTCTTCCGCTACCGCTAGACGCACCACCCGTTAGACCTGTCTGTCCGACCGGACCGGCAGTGCCAGATCGAGGCGAAGCAGAGGCTATGAAGGTTCAGCCGAGCGTCAAGAAGATCTGCGACAAGTGCAAGGTGATCCGCCGTCACGGCCGGGTCATGGTGATCTGCGAGAACCTGCGCCACAAGCAGCGCCAGGGCTGACCAGAAGTACCGCAGGGCCCGGGAACGGGCCTCGCCCAGCACGACTCGCATCTCTTCGAGAAGCGCAGACAAGTGAATTGACCGCAGTACCCGGCCCCTGAGAGCAGCGTCGTCGACGCAGCCCAGGACGTCACCCCCGGCCCGGAGGCCGGGGACCGGTGCCCCGAGGAAAGCTTCGGGACCAAGCCCGGAACGGTACTGCTCCAGACCTCCGGTGAAACAAAGGAAACACACAAGATGGCACGTCTTGTTGGTGTGGATCTCCCGCGCGAGAAGCGCGTCGAGATCGCTCTCACCTACATCTTCGGAGTGGGTCGTACCCGCTCCCAGCAGGCGCTGGCTGCCACGGGTGTCAACCCGAACACCCGCGTCCGCGACCTCACGGACGCGGAGCTGGTCCAGCTCCGCGACTTCCTCGAGGCGAACGTCAAGATCGAGGGTGACCTCCGTCGCGAGATCGCCGCCGACATCCGCCGCAAGGTCGAGATCGGTTCCTACGAGGGCATCCGCCACCGCCGCGGCCTGCCCGTGCGTGGACAGCGCACCAAGACCAACGCGCGCACCCGCAAGGGCCCGAAGCGCACCGTCGCCGGCAAGAAGAAGGTTGGTAAGTAATGCCTCCCAAGGCTCGCACTGCCGGCGCCAAGAAGGTGCGCCGCAAGGAAAAGAAGAACATCGCCCACGGGCACGCTCACATCAAGAGCACCTTCAACAACACCATCATCTCGATCACGGACCCCAACGGCGCCGTCATTGCCTGGGCCTCCGCCGGCCAGGTCGGCTTCAAGGGTTCGCGCAAGTCCACCCCGTTCGCTGCGCAGATGGCCGCTGAGGCTGCCGCCCGCCGCGCGATGGAGCACGGCATGCGCAAGGTCGATGTCTTCGTCAAGGGCCCCGGCTCCGGCCGTGAGACGGCCATCCGCTCCCTGACCGCCACCGGCCTCGAGGTCGGCGCGATCAGCGATGTCACCCCCTCGCCGCACAACGGCGTCCGCCCGCCCAAGCGCCGCCGCGTCTGAGCCGTCGGTAAAGAACAGGGAGATAGAGAAAACTCATGGCTCGTTACACCGGCCCCATCACCAAGAAGTCGCGTCGCCTCAAGGTCGACCTCGTCGGCGGCGACAAGAACTTCGAGCTCCGTCCCTTCCCGCCCGGCCAGCACGGCCGTCGCCGGATGCAGGAGAAGGAGTACCTCACCCAGCTGCAGGAGAAGCAGAAGGCTCGCTTCACCTACGGCGTCATGGAGAAGCAGTTCCGCGGTTACTACAAGGAGGCCTCACGGCGTTCCGGCAAGACCGGTGAGACCCTGCTGCAGATCCTCGAGTCCCGCCTGGACAACGTGGTCTACCGCGCCGGACTGGCCCGCACCCGTCGTGCGGCTCGCCAGCTCGTCACGCACGGCCACTTCGAGGTCAACGGCGTGCGGGTGGACGTTCCGTCCTACCGCGTCGAGCAGTACGACATCATCACCGTTCGCAAGCAGTCCGTGAACACCTTCCCGATCGAGCTGGCTCGCCAGACGTTCGGTGAGCGCCCCACCCCGGCCTGGCTCCAGGTCGTCCCGGGCACGCTGCAGATCATGATCCACCAGCTCCCGGAGCGTGCGCAGATCGACACGATCCTCACCGAGCAGCTGATCGTCGAGCTCTACTCGAAGAACTGACGGCATGAGGTATGCCGCGTGGGTGACCACGCGGCATACCTCGCCTGTGGTCGTGCCCGCAGACAGAGGTGGGCACGGCGGACCGGGACAACCGGTCCACATTCTCGGCGTCATATAGCGGTCGCCGACGAGAAAGGAAACACCCGTGCTCATTGCACAGCGCCCATCCCTCAGCGAAGACGTGGTTGCGGACAACCGCAGCCGCTTCGTCATCGAGCCCCTCGAGCCTGGCTTCGGCTACACGCTCGGCAACTCCATGCGCCGCACGCTCCTGTCGAGCATCCCCGGCGCAGCCGTGACCAGCATCCGCATCGACGGCGTGCTGCACGAGTTCTCCACGATCCCCGGGGTCAAGGAGGACGTCACCGAGATCATCCTCAACATCAAGGGTCTGGTCGTCTCCTCGGAGCACGACGAGCCGGTCGTCATGTACCTGCGCAAGCAGGGTGCGGGCGCCGTCACCGCCGCGGACATCGCGCCGCCGGCCGGTGTCGAGGTGCACAACCCCGACCTGCACATCGCCACGCTCAACGGCAAGGGCAAGATCGAGATGGAGCTGACCGTCGAGCGCGGTCGCGGCTACGTCTCGGCCAACCAGAACAAGTCCGGTGACCAGGAGATCGGCCGCATCCCGGTCGACTCCATCTACTCGCCCGTGCTGGCCGTGACCTACAAGGTCGAGGCCACCCGTGTCGAGCAGCGCACCGACTTCGACAAGCTCATCGTCGACGTCGAGACCAAGAACTCGATGGCTCCGCGTGACGCCATGGCTTCGGCCGGCAAGACCCTGGTCGAGCTGTTCGGCCTGGCCCGCGAGCTCAATGTCGAGGCCGAGGGCATCGACATGGGCCCGTCGCCGACCGACGCCGCCCTGGCGGCCGACCTGGCCCTGCCGATCGAGGACCTCGACCTCACCGTCCGGTCCTACAACTGCCTCAAGCGCGAGGGCATCCACACCGTGGGTGAGCTCGTGGGTCGCAGCGAGGCCGACCTGCTCGACATCCGCAACTTCGGTGCGAAGTCGATCGACGAGGTCAAGGCCAAGCTCGTGGGCATGGGTCTGGCGCTCAAGGACAGCCCGCCCGGGTTCGACCCGAGCGCGATCGCTGACAACTACGGCGACTACGACGACGACTTCGCTGACGACGGCCGCTCGCTGGCCGAAGACGAGCAGCTCTGACCAACCGCCGCTGAGGGGCGGACGGGAGACCATCCGCCCCTCGCACACCAAGGAGAACCTGAACCATGCCTACCCCCACCAAGGGTCCCCGTCTCGGCGGCGGTCCGGCCCACGAGCGACTGATCCTGGCCAACCTGGCCCAGTCGCTGTTCGAGCACGACTCGATCACCACCACCGAGGCCAAGGCCAAGCGCCTGCGCCCGCTGGCCGAGCGTCTCGTGACGTTCGCCAAGCGCGGTGACCTGCACGCCCGTCGTCGCGTCCTGTCGGTCATCTCCGACAAGGGCGTCGTGCACCGTCTCTTCACCGAGATCGCGCCCGACATGGCCGAGCGTCCCGGCGGCTACACCCGCATCACCAAGATCGGCGCCCGCAAGGGTGACAACGCCCCCATGGCCGTGATCGAGCTCGTCCGCGAGCCGCTGGCCAAGAAGGCGACCGTCAAGGAGGCGGAGGCTGCCACCAAGCGGTCCGCCAAGCAGGCTGAGGCCAAGGAGGCCGCGGCGCAGACCAAGGCTGCCGAGGACGACGCCAAGGCCGAGGAGACCACCGAGGCTGCGACCCTGGTCGACGCCGAGGCACCCGCTGCCACCGAGGTGCCCGAGGGCGCCATCGCTGCCAACGAGGACGGCTCCTCGCCCGACGAGGCCTACACGGTCAAGGGCAACGCCGACTCCGGCAAGTACCACGAGGCCGACGGCCAGTGGTTCGACCAGACGGTGGCCGAGTTCTGGTTCAAGTCTGCCGCCGACGCCGAGGCCGCTGGCTTCACCAAGGCCGGCGCCTGACCTACGCACCACCCCGCACCACACGGCATACCAACAGGGCCGTTCACCCCACGCGGGTGGACGGCCCTGTTCGTCCGTACCCGTCCACTTCCCGACTTCTGGCCACCGATGCCGCAGGGGTCGGCCCGTCGCAGCCTCTGTTGCGGTATGGCTGGCCAGAAGTGCGGGTTTTCCGCGGTGGGTCAGGGGTGGGAGCTCAGGTATACCGGGTGGCCGGCTCGGCCCGGAAGGCGCCGGCGAGCGGGAGGATCGCCAGGATGAGGACCATGGGGACCGCGAAGCCCGGCCGAAGGGAATCGGACCCGACGACGCCGGTCAGGACCGCCCCGAGCAGGCCGCCGACGTAGTTGAACTGGTTGAACCGGGCGATGACGGCGTCCACCCGGGCACGGCGCGCCTCGGGGTCGAGCCCGCCACCGGCGACGACAGCTGCCGCGGAGAAGGACAGTGGAGCGATCACCGCAACCGACCCGCCGAGCACGGTGAACCCGAGTACCGCGACCGGCCACGACGGCGAGAAGACGATGACCGCCAGGGCCGCACTGGCGACGAGCGCGCCGATCCGTAGCAACGGCACCGCCCCGACCCTGGCCACGGCGGCGTCGCCGGCGAGTCGGGTGGCCAGGCTCGCCACCAGGTAGGGGAGCGTCGCCAGGGGGAGCAGCCAGTCGGGGGCCTCGTGGACCGACTTGAGGAAGACCGGCCCCCACGTGGTCGCCGCCGTGTCGACCATGTAGAAGAGCACCATCGCGGCACCCAGCAGGGCGATCTTGCGCCAGGGGACGTCCAGAGCGACGTCCTCCGGAGAAGCGGGGGCGGCCGAGTCGTCGGCACCCGCGGGCAGCAGGGGTGCCACGAGCAGACCGAGGGCGAGGGCGCACAGTGGCAACAGGCCGACGGCCAGTCCCAGCCGGGTCACTGCGATCGTGACGACCGTCGCGACGATCCCGCCCGCGGTCCAGGCGCCGTGGAAGGACGGCAGGATGGTGCGCCCGTAGCGGTGCTCCACGGCCACTGCCTGCATGTTCGAGGCGGCGTCGACGACGCCCAGGCCCAGGCCGTAGACCGCCAGTCCTGCGACGAAGACGGGTCGCTGCGGCGCAACGGCGACAGCGCCCAGGCCCAGGGCCTGCAGGGCGAACCCGGCCCGCAGCGTGCCGGCGCTGCCCATCCGGGTGGCCGCCAGCTCCGCGAGGGCCGATCCGGCGCCAGCGAGCAGCACCACCATGAGCAGCAGGCCCGAGACGAACAGCTCCGACAGGTCCCAGATGGTCTGGAACCTCGGCAGCCGGGTCGTCAGGGAGATGAACAGCAGGCCCTGCACGGCGAAGGCGGCTGCGACGGCTGCGCGGTGTCGGGACAGCGCGGCGGCGGTCCGCGGCGGGGCGGTGGCACTCCTCACGCGGCCACTCTGGCAGACGCCGGGTCCGGCGAGGGCCAATCCTCGCGCGTGGCTAGGCTTGCCGTATGGACGAGGAGCAGGGGGAGCGGCCGACGGTGCCCCTGCGGATCAGGCTCGACTTCGGCTACGACGGCACCGACTTCTCCGGGTGGGCGGCCCAGCCGGGACTGCGGACCGTGGAGGGGACCCTGTCCGCAGCCCTGACCACCATCCTGCGGGCCGAGGAGCCGGTGCGGCTGACGGTGGCGGGGCGCACCGACGCCGGTGTCCATGCGCGGGGTCAGGTGGCCCACCTCGACCCCGACCCCGCAGCCTGGGCCCTGCTGCCCGGTCGATCCACGCGGACACCCGAGGACGCGGCACTGAGCCGGCTGCGCGGCATACTCCCAGCCGACATCGGCATGCGGGCAGTGGCCGTCGCCGCAGAGGGCTTCGAGGCGCGCTTTGCCGCGCTGCAGCGTCGGTACCTCTACCGTCTGGCCGACCGACCGGAGCTGGCGGACCCGCTACGGCGCCGCGAGACCGTCATCATCAAGCGCCCGCTCGACGTCGATGCCATGCACGCGGCTGCGCAGAAACTGTTGGGGCTGAACGACTTCGGGGCCTTCTGCAAGAAGCGGGAGGGGGCGACGACGGTGCGGACCCTGCTCGACTACTCCTGGCGGCGGGCCGCCGACGGCACGCTCGAAGCGACGGTGGTCGCTGACGCCTTCTGCCACTCGATGGTGCGCTCCCTGGTTGGCGCCGTCCTGCCGGTGGGTGAAGGGCGCAAAGGGGTCGACTGGCCCGCCGAGGTGATGCGCGCTGCGGCCCGAGACGCCGCTGTCGTGGTGATGCCCCCGCACGGTCTGTCGCTCGAGGAGGTCGTCTATCCCGACGACGAGGGGCTGGCTGTCCGCGCCAAGGAGTCGCGGGTCAGGCGAACCCTCGGCTGACCCGCTCGACCCCCACGTCTGCCCCCAACTTCTGCCCCCGACTTCTGCTGGCAGACTTTGGCCCGCCCAGCAGAGGTTGCGGCCTGCGCTGAGCCGGGGAAAGTCTGCTAGCAGAAGTTGGCGCGAAGGGGGCTAGGACTCCTCGGGCAGGGGCGGCCCGACCACCTCGAGGCCGTACTTCGGCCCCACGGCGTTCCAGCGTGGGATCTCCTCCGCCATGGGTCGCCCGTCGGCACCGGGGAGCCGGCGCTCGCCGGCCGGAAGGCCCACCTCGTCGTAGAGCCCGAAGAGGTGCCCCGGATCGGCCAGGCCGAGGAAGCGCACCGGCCGGTCGCCCGTGACGCGGAAGGCGTGGGGGAGCATCGGCGGCAGCCAGATGAAGTCGCCTTCGGTCAGGTGGAAGACCTCATCGCCGGCGCGGTAGGTCATGGTGCCGTCGAGCAGGAAGAACGCCTCGGCCTCGCGGTGGTGGCGGTGCAGGGGGGTCGCGATACCGGGCGGCTGGGTGACCAGGGCGACGCCCAGGGTGCCTCCCGACTCCTGCGCCGTCAGCAGGTGCTCGAACAGCGAGCCCATGGCCCACGTGCCGCGCGCAGTTCCCCCTCCCCGGAAGACGGCCCGAGGCTGCGGCGCCGCCGCCGCGCCATCGGGCTCGGGGCCGGGGCCGGTGGCGTTCGTCGGCTTGTCGGTCATGGAGTCGGTCGTGGAGTCGGTCATGGGGTTCCTCCCGAATATTCATCCGAAACGGATTCGGGCGAATATTGGTACGCTAGGCCCAATGAGCGACTCCGTCAAGCCTCGGCGCTACACCTCGCCCGTCCGCGCCGAGCGGGCTGCCCGCACCCGCCGTGAGGTCCTGGCGGCGGCGCGAGACCTGTTGTCGGACAACGGGTATGCCGCTACCACGGTCGCCCAGATCGCCGCCCGGGCAGGGGTGTCGGTCGACACCGTCTACACCAGCGTCGGCCGCAAGCCCGAGCTGATGGTGGCCGTCATCGACATGGTGCTGGGTTCCTCGGACGAGCCGATCCCGGCCGAGCAGCGTGACTACGTCCGAGCCGTGCGGGCTGCGCCCTCCGGCCGGGCCAAGATCGCCGTGTATGCCGCGTCGCTCGGTGTGGTGATGCCGCACACGGCGCCCCTCATCGACGCCCTGCGACGGGCGGGCGACACCGACGAGGAGTGTGCGCAGGCGTGGGCCACGCTGGTCGAGCGCAGGGCATCGAACATGCTGCTCTTCGCCGCCGACCTGCGGTCCACCGGGCACCTCAGGGACGACCTGACCGACCGCGAGGTCGCCGACATCGTGTGGTCGACGAACGGGCCTGAGTACTGGCTGTTGTTGGACTCACGGGGCTGGTCGGCCCAGCGCTATGCCGCCCACCTCGCGGACCTGTGGTGCCGGATGCTGCTCACCGGCGACGCCTGATCCCGGACGGCTGAGGCGTCGTTGCACGGTCGCGGATGCGGGGG
>NZ_JBFUEP010000053.1:0-30118 GCF_056403895.1 Pedococcus sp. P2_E5 | reverse complement strand
AAACACGCCGGGGATCCCCGGCGTGTTTACATCGACCGGGGCGTAGGGGGTGATCCTCGGTCAGGTGGCGTCGTCGTCGAAGGGCGTCGGCCTGGCAGCGTCGTGTCCGCCCGTGCTCGTCGAGTAGGTCGGACCGGAGCCGTCTGGCTGGACCGGCGTCGGGTCGAGCAACGCTTCGCGGACGATCCGGCGGGGGTCGTACTGACGGGGGTCGTACTGCCGCCAGTCGATGTCGTCGAACTCCGGCCCCATCTGCTCGCGCAGCTGACCCTTGGCGCCCTCGGCCATGCTGCGGGCCTGACGCACGAACTGCGCCAGCTTCGAGGCGTACTCGGGCAGTCGTTCCGGGCCGAGGATCACCACGGCCAGCACGATCAGCGCGATGAACTCCCAGCCGTTGACGCCCGCCATGCCAGCCCCTGCCGCTACTTGCCCGAGCCGGACAACGTGAGTGTGACGCTGATCGTCTCACTCCCGCGGCGGACCTTCATCGAGACGTCGTCGCCGACGCTCTTGGCGCGGATCGCCACGACGAGGTCGTCGGGGTCGGTCACCCGTCGCCCGTCGAACTCGATGATGACGTCCCCTGCCTTGATCCCCGCCTTGCCTGCCGGGCCGTCGGGGTCGACCGGCGGACCGCTGTCGTTGCTCGGCTTCGCCAGGATGCGCACGCCGTCACCGGTGAACTCGCGGTCGAGCACGACACCGATCACCGGGTGCTGCGCCGAGCCGGTCTTGATGAGCTGTTCGGCCGTCTTGAGGACCTGGTCGCTCGGGATCGAGAACCCGACACCGATGTTGCCCGACTGGGTGTCGGTGGTTCCGGGGATCCGCGCGATGGCCGAGTTCACGCCGATGACCTCGCCGGACATGTTGAGCAGTGGTCCACCGCTGTTGCCGGGGTTGATCGCCGCGTCGGTCTGGATGGCGTTGATGAAGGACTGCTGGTTGCCGTCCCCGCCGGGGCTGACGGGGCGGTTGAGCGCGCTGACGATGCCGCTGGTGACGCTGGACTCGAGGCCGAGCGGCGCACCGACGGCGATGACCTGGTCCCCCACGACGACGTCCTTGGACGAGCCGATCACCAGCGGCACGAGGTCGGTGCGGTTGGTCTTGAGCACCGCCAGGTCGTAGGACCCGTCGCGACCGGCGATCGTCGCGTCGATCTCGGTGCCGTTGGACAGCTCGACCTTGATGATGCCCCCGCTGGCCGCGCTGGCCACCACGTGGTTGTTGGTGATGATGTGGCCGTCCCGGTCGAGCACGAACCCCGAGCCGGTGCCGCCGTCGGCGCCGCCGACCTTGATGGTCACGACGCTGGGCAGTGCCTTGGCCGCGATGTTGGCGATGGAGCCCTCCGGCCGTGACGTGGCACCGGCGCCTGCCCGTGGGATCGAGGACGGCGCGCGGTCCAGCGAGCCGAAGTCCACGCGCCCCGTCGCCCCGAGCCACCCACCGAACACGCCACCGAGCCCGGCCGCGACCAGGGCCGAGACCGCAGCCACAGCGACCAGGGCGCCCCACCCGGGGCCCTTCTGCTGGGGGGCCGTCGGCTCTGCTGGATGGTGACCGACCCACGGTGCCGGCTGGCCGGCATACCCCGCATCGGCGGTGGAGGCGGAGATCGGGTCCCAGCCCGCGCCCGCGGAGGAGGCCTGCGCGCTCGGCTCGCTCGAGGGGTATGCCGTGGGGCCTGCGGGTGCCTGGTGTGCCGAGGCCTCGCCCGGCCAGCCGGTCGGCTCAGCGGCCCAGACCGGGTCGACGTGGGCAGGTTCGGACAAGGCAGGCTCGGAAGGCGACGGTGCAGGCGCGGGCTGGAGTTCCTGGGTGTGCGCCAGGTCGACCGGCTGGGTGTGTGCACCGGCGGCCCGTCCCGGGGGCGCCCAAGGGTCCCAGACGGACTCGCCCAGCGGGTCCGGAGCGGACTGACGGGGGTCGGCGGAGAGCGGCTGGTCGGGGCCTGCCGGGTCTCGCTCGTCGCTCATGGAGACGATTGTGCCGAACGACCGCGACCGGTGCCCACGGCGGGTGCCACGGAGGTCGCGGCCGGAGTGCCGCCGAGCCCGGGAACGGTGAACGAGGCGGTGGCGAAACCCGGAGTCGCGGGCCGGGCGCGTTGCACCGCTGGAGCGACCGTCGGGGTGGTCGGGGCCAGGCCACCGGTCACCACCAGGCTCAGGGCCGCGGCGGCCGTGGCCCCGGCTGCGAGACCCGCGTAGACGGTCGCCCGACCGGCCGAGCGGTGCTGGGCCGGGGCCCCTCGGTCGACGACCCGCACGGGCGCCACCGGGATGGGCGGGAGCACCGGACCGGGCGTCAGCGCCGAGCCGTCAGGCGCGCGACCCGGGGTCTGGGTGCCGAGGGCGAGCAACATGCCGCGCAGGTCACCGGGAACGGCGGAACCGAGCGAGGACCGGAGGGCCATCAGCACGCGCCGCTCCTCGTCGACAGCTCCCCGGCAGCACTGACAGGCGACGATGTGGCGGTCCCACCGCAGCAGGGTCGCGTCGTCCATGGCGCGGTCGGCGTAGGCCGTCAGCTGGTCGCCGAGACACCGGCCGCGTCCCCCTGTGAGGGCCGCACCCGGCATACCTGCCCACATCGGGCGGCTCATCGCGATCCGTGCACCGCCCGGCCGAGCACCGGCATGCGGCGCTTGGCGACGGGCGCGCGGTCGGCGTCCACCGCGGGGCGGGCGAGGGTGGGGTCGCGGTGGGCGAGGGCTTCGCGCAGCTGGGCCCGGCCGCGGTGGATGCGCGAGCGCACCGTCCCGAGCTTGACGCCGAGCGTGGCGGCGATCTCCTCGTAGGACAGTCCCTCGATGTCGCACAGCACGACGGCGGCGCGGAAGTCCGGGGACAGGGCGTCGAGCGCTCGCTGCACGTCGTCGTCGAAGTGGGTCGCGTCGAACGCCGCCTCGGGCCCCGCCTCACGGGTGGGCAGGCGGGCGGCGGACTCGTCGGAGAGGGCGTCGAAGCGGATCCGCTGCTTGCGACGCATCTTGTCGAGGAAGACGTTGGTCGTGATGCGGTGCAGCCAGCCCTCGAAGGTGCCGGGCTGGTAGCTGTGCAGCGACCGGAAGACGCGGATGAACACGTCGTGGGTCAGGTCTTCGGCGTCGTGTGGGTTGCCGGTGAGGCGGTAGGCCAGCCGGTAGACGCGCGCGGAGTGCTGCTCGACGATCTCCTCCCACGTCGGGGGCACCCACGCGGGGGCCTCCTGGACGTCCCCCTGGGCATCCTGTCGGGCCGAACCGATCGTGTCGGTCGCGGTCACGTCCCTCACCTCCGTCGGGCGCCTGGCGGCGCACACACCCTGCATTCGGTCCAGACGACCGAACGGCTTGCATCGTTCCCCAACAACCTGAGCGTTTCCTGTATGCCGCGTGCCCGGTTCGTCGTGCTTGCGGCAGTAGGGTTTGCCGCATGAGCGCACAGAAGCCGGCCAGCTGGGCCTACGCCGAGGACTTCGTCACCGAGAACGAGGTCATCGAGTCCGCTCGGCGCCGCGGCGAGGAGCTGGGTGCCGTGCCGGTCGGCAACGGTGCCGGGGTGCTGCTGCGCCTGCTGGCGGCCGCCGTGAAGGCGAAGTCGGTCGTGGAGGTGGGCACCGGTGCCGGCACGTCAGGTCTGTGGTTGCTCCAGGGCATGCCGGAGGACGGGGTCCTCACGACGATCGACGTCGAGGCCGAGCACCAGGGCGTGGCCAGGAAGGCCTACGCCGAGGCGGGGATCGCCCACCAGCGCACCCGCGTCATCACCGGCCGGGCTCTCGACGTACTTCCCCGGATGACCGACGGCGCCTACGACATGGTCGTCATCGACGGCGACAAGGTGGAGTACCCCGAGTACGTCAGCCACGGGATCCGCCTGCTGCGTTCCGGCGGCGTTCTCGTGCTCGACAACATGCTGTGGCACGACAAGGTGGCCGACCCGGCGGCGCGCGACCAGCAGACCTCGGTGCTGGAACTACCGGATTTCCGGTAGTTCCACTTCCAACAAAAGCGGGGTGCGAGGTGGGTCAGGCGGTGCCGGGACCGGGGCCGCGACGGAACCGACCGGGGCCCTCGGCGATGGCCACGACCTCGAACGGCTCGATGAGGGTCGGGGAGGACCCGATGATGCCGCTGCCCGCGGACTCGGCCGCCGTCGCGGTGAACTCGCGCTGGAAGTCGTCGCGGTAGACCTTCTCGTCGAAGACGTAGGTGCCCTCGAACCACTTGCCCTCGACCATCCGCCAGGTCTTGAAGGCGAGCCCGTCCAGGAACATGAACTTCGCCATCGACGTGCCCACGACGTAGTCACGCAGCTCCTGGGCGACGCCGTCGGGTGCGGTCTCCAGGGACCACCTCACGCTCAGGCCGTATCCCGCGTTCATGACATCTCCTCCAGCCAGGTGAGCAGCAGGCGGGCACCGAAGCCCGTCCCGCCCTTGGTGAGGAGTCCGCGGTCGACGTCGGAGCGACCCACCCCGGCGATGTCGAGATGTGCCCAGCGTCGCGCACCCACGAACTCGCGCAGGAACAATGCTGCCGAGATCGAGCCGCCGCCGCCTCCGATGCCCGCGATGTGGTTGATGTCGGCCACGTCGCTGTCCAGGTTCGGTCGGTAGTCCTCCACGAGCGGCATCGGCCACAGCAGCTCCCCGGTCGCCTCGCCGGCCCCGACGAGGGCGCGGGTGACGGCGTCGTCCGTGCCGTAGACCGGCGCCATGGAGCGGCCGAGGGCGACCCGCGCGGCGCCGGTGAGCGTCGCGATGTCGAGCAGCACGGAGGGGTTGAGCCGCAGGTCGGCGTAGGCGAGGGCGTCGGCCATCACGATCCGCCCCTCGGCGTCGGTGTTGCCGATCTCGACGGTGCGTCCGCCGTACTGCGTGATGACGTCCGAGGGACGGTATGCCGCGCCGCCGACGCCGTTCTCGGCCAGCGCCAGCAGGCCGGTCACCTTCACGGGCACTGCCAGCTCGCGGCAGGCCGCGAGCACGGCGAGGACGACGCCTGCGCCACTCATGTCCGTCTTCATGGCGAGCATGCCCTCGGCGGGCTTGATGTCGAGCCCACCGGTGTCGAAGGTGATTCCCTTGCCCACCAAGACGATTCGAGGCGTCCTGGCGGTGGCGCCCTGGGGCGCGTAGTCGAGCTGGACCAGTCGGGGCGGCGACGCGGAGGCGGCGCCGACGGCCAGCAGGCCGCCGAATCCCTCGGCGCGCAGCTCACGCTCGGACCACACCTGCACGTCGAGGCCGGCCCGCCCTGCGAGGGTCCGGGCCTGGGCGGCGAGCCACGCGGGGTTCTTGATGTTGGACGGGACCACGGCGAGGTTGCGGGCCAGCATCGTGGCTCGGGCGCGGACGACGGAGTGCCTTACCGAGGGCTCGTCATAGGAGCCGACGAGCGCGATCTCCCCCGCCGGACCGGTCGCGGGCTCGGCGTCGTCAGCCACCCATCGCGGGCTGGAGTAGCCACCGAGCGCGAGTCCCTCCGCGAACGCCGACTGCGCACCACGGGCGCCGCCGCTGCCGACGGTGGTCACGAGGGAGGCGTGCCCCTTGCCGGCTCGCCCCAGGGCGGCACCGGCCGTCCGCAGGTCCGACGCCGTGGCGTCGCCGACTCCCACGAGCAGGACCGTCCGGGCCGGTCGCTCCCCCGGAACGAGCGGGATCCGCGTGATCGAACCGGCCCCGGACTTGGGTTCGTGGGCAGCCACCACGTCACCGGCGTCGAGGCCTACCAGGGCCAGGGCCTTCGCGCTGGCCCCCGTCGACGCCAGGCCACCACCGGGAACCGGCAGCGCCAGCAGCAGGTCGGTGGGGTCGAGGTCCGCGAGGACGTCGGCCAGGGGTTCGGCAGAGAGGGTCCAGGCGCTGGAGGCGGGGTCGAGCAGTTCGGGTGCACGCACGGACCCGACCCTATCCACCTTGCCCCGAGCACCCGGCATACCCCCGGACGCGCGAGGACCCCCGTCGGTCACTGCCGATGGGGGTCCTCGAAACGTGCGGTGAAGGCTACTTGAGGCCCTCGCAGTTGGTGATCGCGTCTCCGAGCGCGCGAACCTCGTCGGGGGTCATCTCGACCACGAGCCGGCCGCCACCCTCGAGCGGCATGCGCAGCACGATGCCCCGACCTTCCTTGGTCACCTCGAGCGGGCCGTCGCCGGTCCTCGGCTTCATTGCCGCCATGAGTGTCCCTTCCGTTTGGCGTGGTCTGCTGCTGGCCACGCGGATCCACGCCAGTGCTTGTGATCATCCCCGCGCGCGCCAGATTTGCTCCATTATCCCGTGAACCCGCTCACAGGCGAAATCCGGGTCGGACGACGGTCCGGCAGGATGGCGCCCATGAGCGACACCTCCGACACAGCGGACACCAACCCCGCCACCAGCGACAACACCACCGGCGACGCCGGCGCCGACGCGAGCCCCCCGCCGCAGTCCCTCGTCCTCGTCGAGCGGGACGGCGCGGTGGCCACGGTGCGGCTCAATCGCCCCGACGCGATGAACTCGCTCGACATCGCCACCAAGGAAGCGCTGGTCACCGCCCTGACCGACGTCGCCGAGGACCCCACCGTGCGGTGCGTGGTGCTGACCGGCAGCGGTCGCGCGTTCTGCGTGGGGCAGGACCTGCGCGAGCACATCACCTTCCTGCAGCGCGACGACCCGGCACTGTGGGACACCGTCGCCAAGCACTACAACCCGATCGTCGAGCTCCTCGCGACCATGGACAAGCCGGTCATCGCGGCGGTCAACGGCGTGGCCGCGGGAGCGGGGGCCGGCTTCGCGCTGGCAGCGGACTTCCGGGTGCTCGTGGACACGGCCGGCTTCAACCTGGCCTTCGCCGGCATCGCGTTGTCCTGCGACTCCGGGACCTCCTGGTCGCTGCAGCGGATCGTGGGCCCCGCCAGGGCCAAGGAGCTCCTGCTGCTGCCCCGCACGGTGCCGGCCGACGAGTGCCTGGCCCTGGGCCTGGTCACCAAGGTCGTGTCTGCCGAGGAGTTCGACGCGACAGTGAGCGCGCTGGCGACGACCCTGGCTGCCGGCCCCACGCTGGCCTACGGCTCCATCCGGAGGGCCGTCGCGTTCAGTGCGGGGCACGGGCTCACCGAGTCCCTCGCGCAGGAGGGCGAGTACATGACGCTGACCGGCGGGACCGCCGACCACCGCGCCGCTGTCGCGGCGTTCCTCGCCAAGGAGAAGCCGATCTTCACCGGCGAGTGAGCGTTCGCCCTACCCAGCACAGGTTCCTCGTTGGCGGACACGGTGCAACCTGTCCCTCATTGAGCAACCTTTGCTAGCAAAGGTTGCTCGGGTCACGGGCGAGTGAGTCAGGGTGGCGTGGACGCCCAGGGCGTGTAGGTCAGCAGCGTGCAGGTGAACCAGAAGAGCCCAACGAGCAGGACCACGCCCACCACGCCGACCCGGCGGCGCCAGTGGGTCACGATCTTGGCGCCGGTCGACGTGCGCATCGCCACCGAGGCCACCACTGCGGCGATCGGGAAGTCCAGCAGCAGGAAGCGCCACATGCTCGTGATCGGTCGCACCACTGCCAGCAGGTAGAGCGGGTAGGCCAGGGCCCACACCCGCAGCTCGACCGCCAGCCAGCGACCGTGCCGGCCCACGATGAGCGCGATGTAGGTGGCCACCAGCGAAACCAGGATGGTCACGCCGACCACGCCGTGACCCTCCCACGCCCAGGAGAGCCACAGCACGAAGGGACCGGACTCCGGCTTTTGTCCCCACGCCGCCTGCACGTCGAAGAACGCCATCGGCAGACCACTGATGAACCCCACGACGACTGGCCAGGCCAGGGACGAGACCCCGGTCGCCAGCAGCATCAGGGCCGCCGAGATGCGCTGGCCCCGCAGTGGGACCCCTCCGGCCACCCTGTCCTCGCGCCACCGCAGGACCAGATGGGCGATGGCCGCACACGCGATCGCGGGAGCCGCGGCACGGGTGAACCCGAGCGCGATCGTCAGCACCGCCACCCACGCGTAGCGACGTTGCATGAGCAGCAGCAGCGACCCGGCGATGAGCACTCCTGCCAGGGCTTCGGTGTACGGCATCACGAGGATGCCGGTCGCGGGATAGAGGCACCACAGGACGCCCGTGACCAGCGCGAGTCGTTCGCGGGCCGGCTGGGGGGACGCGTGCATGGCGTAGTTGAAGCACCGCCACACCAGCAGGGTGCAGCCGGCTCCGAGCACGAGGTTGAGCCCGACACCAGCCACCTCGAACGGCAGGCCGATGGCCATCAGGCCGCGCACCATCATGGGGAAGGCCGGGTAGAACGCCCAGGCGCTGTAGGTGAGCAGTCCGCTGTCAGGATCCGCCGGCAGTGGGACCGGGTAGCCCTGGGTCGCGACGCGCCGGTACCAGATGCTGTCCCAGCCGCCGAGGATGTCGCCGACGGTCGGGTCGAGGTGACCCACCCCCGCCGGCGTCTGGAACCACGTCGCCGCCACCCACATGGCGACGAACGCGAGCACCCGCGTCACGGCATACACGAGCAGCAGGAACACCACGGGGCGGCGTAGGGCCCACTGCCCCACGGCGCTGCGGCCCTGGGACGTCACCACGGCCCTCAGGCCGGTCGCGGTCACGGCGGGTAGTCCGACGGCGGGACGAACACGAGCAGCTTCCAGATCCACAGGACCTGTCCGGCGATGCCGAGGGCGACGAGGACGGCGGTGCGCGTCCACAACCACCGCGCCGAGCGCTCCACCCAGCCCCCTCCGAGGACCACCGCTGCCAGGGGGAAGAGGGGAAGGACATAGCGGAAGATGCTCGTGAAGGGGTCGAGGACGACAGCGAGGTATGCCGGGTAGGCCAGGCACCAGGCGCGCAGCTCCGGTCCCAGCCGCGTGGCCCAGGGACCGCACGTGAGCACGACGATGGTGGTGGCGAGGGCCGCAAGGGCGACCGGTCCGTAGACATCGCCTCCGTCGAAGTCGCGAAACACCCACTGAGACATTCCGAGCCACGGCTTGAACGGGGTGATCTCGCCCCCGACCCGCCAGGCGGCCATCGTGTCGGTGTAGGCGCTGCGCGACCCCGTGATCCGCCAGGCGATGACGGGCCAGGCCACCGCGCCGACGCCGGCGGTGACCAGGGCGAAGGCTCCGGCGGCGTACTCGCCGCCGTCGACGGGGTCGGCCGCCCGACGGCGCCACCGCAGCCAGAGCATCCACGCGACCACCACGGCGACGGGGACGGCAATCGGTCTGGTCAGGCCGACGAGCAGCGCGAGAGGTCCGGCGGCGAGCCAGTTCCGCCGCATCAAGGCCCACAGCCAGGCGCACAGGAGGAGCATCGCGAGCGACTCCGTGTAGGCCAGCTGCAGCGCGACCGCCGCCGGGAAGGCAGCCCAGACGGCGACCGTCGCGAGCGCCACCCGGTCGCCGACCCGCTCGGAGAGGAGCCTGCCCATGATGACGGCCGCCCCCAGTCCGCAGACCAGGGACAGGGAGGACGCCACGACAGGGAAGCCGAGCCCCGTGACGGACATGAGCATCCGGGACAGCAGGGGGAACAACGGGAAGAAGGCCCAGGCGTTCTGGGCGACGTGACCGCTCGCCGCGTCGACGGGCAGCGCGTGCGGATAGCCGTGCTCGGCGACGTAGCGATACCAGCTGCCGTCCCACAGCACCGTCATGTCGAGGGGTTCGACGGTCGGGCCGGTCCAGTCCGGCATGACGACCTGGTCGTGGCTCGCGAGCACGAGCAGCACGGCCGACACGGCTCGCAGCACGAGGTAGGTCAGCGCCACCCTCGCCGTGAGGGTGCGCATCACAGGTGTCCGCCCGCCCGGTGGCAGCCGACGAGGTGGTCGTCCACCAGCCCACAGGCCTGCATCGCGGCATACATCGTCGTGGGGCCGACGAAGACGAAGCCGGCCTTCTTCAAGGCCTTGGCGAGGGCCACCGACTCGGGCGAGGTGGCCCGCAGCTGCTCCGTCGTGGCCGGCGGGGTGTGCTGGTCGGGGGCGTGTGACCAGATGAGCTCGTCGAGCCCGCCGAGCTCGCGCAGCGCCAGCACCGCGCCGGCGTTGTGGATGGCGGCGTTGACCTTGAGGCGGTTGCGGACGATCCCGGTGTCGGCCATCAGGCGGGCGCGGTCGTCCTCCCCGAAGGACGCCACGAGCTCGGGGTCGAAGCCGGCGAAGGCCGATCGGAACCCCTCTCGCTTGCGCAGGATGGTGATCCAGGAGAGCCCCGACTGGAAGGCCTCCAGGGTCAGCCGCTCGTAGAGCGCCTGCTCGCCGTGGACCGGCACGCCCCACTCGGTGTCGTGGTAGGCGAGGTAGTCGGGCGTCGAGCCGGCCCACGAACACCGGGCCAGCCCGTCCTCACCCACCATGAGCCCGCTCACCGGTGACGTTCTTCCGCCCGCGCGACCATGGCGTCCACGGCCCGGCCGTAGAGCCAGACACTCGCCCGGAGCAGGAACGGCGCGAAGACACGCTTGAAGGGCAGCGGCCGCACGACGACGTCCTCACGCCAGTCCAGACGCGAACCCTCGCCTGCCGGTTCAACGCAGACCTCGGCCCAGCCGCCCAGCAACCGGCCCGTCTTGACGATCCGGAAGCGGCCCACCCCCTCGGCGTTCGGAGGCTCCCACGCGGTCACGAGCATGGAGTCGGAGAACCCGAAGCGGCCGACGCCGCTGAACCCCGCAAAACCCCAGCCCAGCCGCGGACCGCCCGCGTCCAACCGCATCTGGGTGAGCGGCATCCAGTCCCCGTATGCCGCGAAGTCGCTCACGACGTCCCACACGGTCGTGGGGGGCGCGGCACAGTGCCGGGTGAGGTGGAAGTCGGCCATGGGTCAGCGGCGGGGATCGCTGCCGGCCTCGAGCTCCGCGATCCTGCTCTGCAGCCGGTCGAGCACGGCATCCACCTGGTCCATGCGATAGCCGCGCAGGGCTGTGTCGAAACGGATGGCGGAGATCTCTCCGGAGCCGAACTCCTCGGAGAGGACCGGATCCGCCTGGGTCGTGGTCGCCTCCGCCAGGGGGTCGTAGCCCACGCGTCCCGCGACGAGAGCGGCGAACGCGCCGATGACCAGCACGCCGACGGCGATGAAGAAGACCCAGATCACGGGGCGATCGTCGCACGAACTCCTGACGACGACCTAGTCAGCCCGCCGTACCGAGGTCACGGACGTCCTCGGCGGCCTCGTCGGACCTCGCGATCGCGGTGCGCGTGAGCATCTCGACGAACTGCGGGACGTCCTCCGGCGTCAGGCGGAGGGTGGCGCGGCAGACGGTGTCCTGCCAGATCGACAGCACCACGCGGCCGGACTCCGGGTGACCGGAGATGCGCAGGGTGCGACCGGCGACGTCCCGACCGACGATGACGTCGCCATGTCGCGGCAGGGGCGAGATGGTCACGCCTCCATCATCGAGGGCGACAACCGTCCACGTCCACCCTCCGTTCACCTCGCCACTCGGGTGAGGTGGTGAGACGGATCGAGGTGGAGGCTACTCGGGGCGCTTGGGTACGACCGGCTCCTCGGCCTCGGTGACGATGCGGACGGCTTCGTCCACGTCGTCGGTCAGGTGCAGGAGGTCGATGTCCTTGGCGCTGACGGTGCCGGCGTCCAGGACGGTGCTGCGCAGCCAGTCGAACAGCCCGCCCCAGTACTCGGTGCCCATCAACACGATCGGGAACGACGTGACCTTCTGGGTCTGCACCAGGGTGACCGCCTCGAAGAGCTCGTCCAGCGTGCCGAAACCACCCGGCAGGACGATGAACCCCTGCGCGTACTTGACGAACATGGTCTTGCGGGCGAAGAAGTAGCGGAAGTTCACGCCGAGGTTGACGTACTCGTTCAGGCCCTGCTCGAACGGCAGCTCGATGCCCAGGCCGACCGAGGCGCCCCCGGCGTCGCGGGCACCCTTGTTGGCCGCCTCCATGGCGCCGGGCCCGCCGCCGGTGATCACGGCATACCCCTCCTCGACGAGGCGACGACCCACGTGGGCGCCCATCTCGTAGAAGGGGGTGCCGGGCTTGGTGCGGGCCGACCCGAACACGCTCACGGCGGGGCCGAGCTCCGCGAGGGCGCCGAACCCCTCGACGAACTCACTCTGGATCCTCATCACCCGCCACGGATCGGTGTGGACCCACTCACTCGAGCCCCCGCTGTCGAGCAGGCGCTGGTCCGTGGTCGACGCCGGGACCCGCGAACCCCGCAACGTCACCGGGCCGGTGTGGTAGTCGAACCCGGGGTAGTCGTGGTCGCGCTCGGTGGCGCCCGCCGTTCTGGTCTCGTCGTCGGGCGTCTCGTCGTCGGGCGTCTGGTCGTCGGGCGTCTGGTCGTCGGGCGTCTGGTCGTCGGGCGTCTGGTCGTCGGGCGTCTGCTCGTCGGGCTGCTCGCTCACGGGGGCCACCTTAGGCGAGCGAGGCGAGTGACTGGCCGCGAGGCCGGCCGAGCCGGACGCCGACTGTCCGCTTTCCCGAGTACGTTGCGAGCATGTCCGACTACACGATCAGGGCACTCACGCCGGAGACGTTCGACGACTTCGCCGCTCTCATCGAGCGGAACAAGGGCATGTTCGCCAACTGCTGGTGCACGTGGTTCCACCCCGAGGACCGCGAGCCGGACAGCACGACCGAGGACAACCGGGCGTTCAAGAAGCGCCGCGTGGACGAGGGGATCGCACACGCGGCACTGGTCTACGACGGTGACCTCGCCATCGCCTGGGCCGAGTACGGCACGCCCGAGGAGCTGCCCTCCATCCACCACCGGAAGGAGTACCTCGCCACCGCCGAGCGGCTTCCCGACTACCGCGTCACCTGCATCCAGGTGGAGCGCTCCCATCGAGGTCAGGGCCTGGCGTCGGTCGCCCTGCGCGGAGCCGTCGACCTGATCGCGCGGGCCGGCGGCGGCCTGGTCGAGGGCTACCCGCACGACACCGGCGGGGTCCGGAAGAAGAACTCGTCCTTCCTCTACAACGGCACCCGCACGATGTACGAGCGCGAGGGCTTCACCTATGACCGGCCCAAGGGACTGGGGAACTGCGTGATGGTGCGCGAGGTGGCCCCACGTCCGTGACTTGTCCCGCGGATATGGTGCAGGGCGTGGACACCACCCTGCAGGACACCACCCGTCGCGAGCTCCGAAACCTGGCGCTGGAGCGCCAGCGGACCGGTCGCGTGCCGGGCCTCGCGGCCGCTGTCGTCCGTCGCGGGGAGCCCGTCTGGACCGACGGCATAGGCACCGTCGACGTCACCTCGCCGCGCGCGCCCGGGCCGGACGACCAGTTCCTCATCGCCTCGAACACCAAGAGCTTCACCGCGGTGCTGGTGATGGCCCTGCGCGACGAGGGGCGGCTCGACCTCGACGACACCCTCGGCCAGCACCTGCCCGGAGTGACCCAGCGGGCCACCGTGAGGCAGGCGCTCTCCCACGCGACAGGTCTGGCCCGCGAGCCGCTCGGCGACATCTGGGAGACCCTCCAGCAGCCCGACACCGCCACCCTGATGAGCGACTTCAACGCGATCGAGCGCGTTGGCCGCCCCCATGACCACTGGCACTACTCCAACATCGTGTATGCCGTGCTGGGCCAGCTCGTCGAGCGGCTGGAGGGCCGCTCGTGGGAGGAGTCGCTGCGCGCCCGCATCCTCGAGCCGCTCGAGATGACGCGCACCAGCGTCGGCTTCGACGGCGGGCCGCGGGCCACGGGCTACCACGTGCAGCCGTTCCACGACGTCCCCCGGGTCGAGCCGGTGCTCGACCTGCGGGCGATGGGGCCGTGCGGCGCCCTGGCCAGCACGATCACCGACCTCGCCAAGTGGTCCGGGTTCGTGGCCGACCCGGATGCGGCCGTCCTCTCCCCCGACACGATCGAGGAGATGTGCCAACCGCAGCTGCTGGTCGACCCCGAGGGCTGGGGCGGCGCGATGGGTCTGGGCTTCTTCCTGATGCGCTCGACCACCCACCGCACCTGGGTCGGGCACACGGGCGGGATGCCGGGCCAGGTGTCCGGCGTGTTCACCCACCGTGAGAGCGGCACGGGAGGCATCGTCCTGATGAACAGCTCCTCGTCGCCCGACCCGGCGGCGTTCGCGATCGCCCTCGGCGACCACGTCCTCGAGAACGACCCCGCCGAGGAGGAGCCGTGGCGTCCGGGCACGTCCGTCCCCGACGACCTCGCCCCCCTGCTGGGCCGGTGGTTCTCCGAGGGCTCGGGGTACACCTTCGCGGTGCGCGAGGGGCGGCTCGAGGCGCGTGCCGACTCGGCACCGGCCGACCGCGCGCCGTCCGTCTTCGAGCGGCTCGACGACAGCACCTTCCGCACCGTGTCGGGTCGCGAGCGCGGTGAGCAGCTGCGGGTCACCCGCGACGCCGACGGCACCGTGCTCAAGATGAACTGGGCGACCTACCTCGTCACGCGGGCGCCGCTGGGCTTCGGCGAGTCGCTCGAGGGCTGAGCGAGGCGGTCAGGCGACCGAGGCGACCGAGGCGACCGAGGCGGTCAGGCGGTCAGGCGCTCGGGCGCTCAGGCGCTCAGGCGCTCAGGCGCTCGGGCGAGCCTCGCGGTCAGGCGAGCCAGCGGAGCAGTGCGGCCTCGGCGGACTCGAGCTGGCTGACGGGGCAGCGCTCTTCGTCGTGGTGGGCCAGGTTCGGGTCGCCCGGGCCGAAGTTCACGGCCGGCACGCCCATGGCGGAGAACCGCGCGACGTCGGTCCAGCCCTGCTTGGCCACGACGTCGACCCCGAGGGCCTCCACGAACGCCTTGGCTGCCGGCAGGTGCAGGCCGGGGCGGGCGCCCGGGGCGTTGTCCTTCACCACGACGACGTAGCCGCTGAACAGCTGGTGCACCACCGCGAGCGCGTCCTCGGGGGACTTGTCCGGGGCGTAGCGGTAGTTGACCGTGACGACACAGCGGTCGGGGATCACGTTGCCGGCGATGCCACCGGTGATGCCGACGGCGTTCATGGCTTCGCGGTACTCCAGGCCGTCGACCACCACGGTCTCGGGCTGGTAGGTCGCGAGCCTGGTCAGGACCTCGCCCGCGTCATGGATGGCGTTGTGGCCGTTCCAGGGCCGCGCTGAGTGGGCGGCGATGCCCTTGGTGACGACCTCGGCGCGCAGCGTGCCCTTGCACCCGCCCTCGACGATCGCGCCGGTCGGTTCGAGCAGCACGGCGAAGTCGGCGTCCGCGATGAGCTCGGGACGCTGCCGGTCGATGTGGAGCAGGCCGTTGAACTCGCTGTCGATCTCCTCGCCCTCGTAGAACACGAATGTGAGGTCGCGGCTCGGCTCGGCCACGAGGGCCGCCTTGAGCTGGACGGCGACGCCACCCTTCATGTCGACCGTGCCGCGGCCCCACAGGTCGTCTCCCTGCCGGTGGGTCGGCAGGTTGGCGGGGTCCTGGGTCAACGGCACGGTGTCGATGTGGCCGGCCAGGACCACCCGTTCGTCGCGACCGAGCTCGGTCCGGGCCACGAGGGTGTTGCCGATCCGGGTCACCGTGAGGTGCGCGAGGGGGGCGAGCGCCGACTCGATGGCGTCACAGATCGCAGCCTCGTCCAGCGAGACCGACTCGATGTCGCACAGGGCCGCCGTGAGGGTGACGATGTCCGCGGAGAGGTCGAGCGCCACGGTGTCGACAGGTGAGTTCGCTTCGACAGGTGAGTTCGCCATGCCGAAAGCCTATCCACGGGGTGGCGTTGCCCGGGACGAGGCTCGGCAGCCGTCCGTGGCGCCCGACGCGGTCTCGTAGGCTTGCCCCATGAGCAGCGAGCGCACCGCATGGGGTTTCGGCCTGGCGACCATCCACGACGACGGGGCGGTCCTCGACGCGTGGTACCCGCAGCCTGCCCTCGGTGCCCGACCTGCTGACAGCCAGATCCCGGCCGAGCTCGAGGCGCTGGTCGGCAAGGACGACGTGCGGAAGGTCCGCCGCGAGGTCGTCACCACCGAGATCGACCTCGACGCCGCCCCTGCCGACCCGGCCGACGCCTACCTGCGTCTGCACCTGCTCTCCCACACGTTGGTGCAGCCCAACACGATCAACCTCGACGGCCTGTTCGGTGTCCTGGTCAACGTCGTCTGGACGACTCGTGGGCCGTGCGCCGTCGACGGCTTCGAGCTGACCCGCGCCGGGCTGCAGGCCTCCGGGCCGGTGCAGGTCCTGGGCGTCGACAAGTTCCCGAGGATGACCGACTACGTCGTGCCCGCCGGCGTGCGGATCGGCGACGCCGACCGCGTCCGCCTCGGCGCGCACCTCGCCTCGGGCACGACCGTCATGCACGAGGGTTTCGTCAACTTCAACGCCGGCACGCTCGGCCACTCGATGGTCGAGGGCCGGATCAGCCAGGGCGTCGTCGTCGGCGACGGCTCCGACATCGGCGGTGGCGCCTCCACCATGGGCACCCTGTCCGGCGGGGGCACCGAGCGCGTGAGCATCGGCGAGCGCTGCCTGCTGGGCGCCGAGTCGGGCCTGGGCATCGCCCTCGGTGACGACTGCGTCATCGAGGCCGGGCTCTACCTCACCGCGGGCACCAAGGTGACGCTGACCGACGGCCGTGTGGTCAAGGCCCGCGAGCTGTCCGGCCAGTCCAACCTGCTGTTCATCCGCAACTCCGTGACCGGCACCGTCGAGGCCCGCGCCCGCGACGGTCACGGCATCGTCCTGAACTCGGCGCTGCATGCCAACGACTAGGCGCGGCGGGGTCGTGCTCTCGGAGCAACGGCCGCCTTCGCGCAAGCGCCGGTTCGCCACGCGAGTGGTCGTGCTGGTCCTTGCGGGCGGAGTCGTCGGGGCCGGCATCGTCGGCGCTCGCGGCGTGGTGAGCAACTTCGGTGGGCCCCGCTGCCAGGCGACCGCCTCTGGGACGAGCGTCGACTTCGACCCCAGCCAGACGGCATACGCAGCCACGATCGAGGCGGTCGCCGAGAAGCGCGGCCTGCCCGCCCGAGCCGCCACCATCGCGATCGCGACAGCGATCCAGGAGTCCAAGCTGCGCAACCTCAAGTACGGCGACCGCGACTCCGTGGGGCTGTTCCAGCAGCGGCCGAGCCAGGGCTGGGGCACCGTCGACGAGATCCTCGACCCCGTCTACGCGACCAACAAGTTCTATGACGCCCTCGTGAAGATCGACGGCTACGAGGCGATGCGGATCACCGAGATCGCGCAGAAGGTGCAGAAGAGCGCCTATCCCGAGGCCTACGCCGACCACGAGCAGGAGGGGCGGCTGCTCGCCTCCACGCTGAGCGGCCACTCCCCCGAAGGCCTCGGCTGCCGGCTCGACGACGCGACCACCGGCGACCCGGCAGCACTCAAGGCGGCCCTGAAGACCGAGCTCGGCGTGACCTCCGCCGTCAGCGGCCGGACCCTCACCGTGACAGCGGGTTCGGAGCGTGCCGCCTGGAGTGCCGGGGCGTATGCCGTGGCGACGGCCTCGCGGCACGGCGCCACGTCCGTGCGCGTCGGGTCGCGGGAGTGGACACGGACGCGTGACTCCTCCGGCTGGGAGTGGCACGACGCCAAGACCGGGGGCACGGCCAGCACCGTCACCGTCACCTTCGCCGCCTGACCACCCGCCCTCCCTCCCGTCCTTCTGCAAGCAACCTTTGCTAGCAAAGGTTGCTCGTTCGTGGACAGGTTGCACCATGTCCGCCAACGAGTTTCCTGTGCTGGGTCATGCTCTGGCCGCGGGTTGTCCACAGGGCGATCCGGGCCCGTGGACGACTTCTGGCACTCTCGCCGGATGGAGCTGCACGACCTCGCCGAACACGATCTCGTCTCCACCGCCGCGGCTGCGTCGATCGGAGTGGACCCCTCTGGTCTGCACCGACTGGTGAGGGCCGGCGCCATCCGCCGCGTGATTCGAGGCTGGTATGCCGTGCGGGCACCCGGTCAGGAACGTGCACCGTGGGAGGGTGAGGACGCCTTCGAACAGGCTCGCCTCCAGCATCGCCTGCTTGCCATCGCACCGCGGAGGGCTTCCTGACCGTCCCCCTGGCGCAGGCCGTGGTGCAGGTTGGGCTCTACCCCACCGACGACCCCTCACGCCGGGCGCCGATGGACAGCCTCATCGCGGCTGACTTCGCACTGCACCATGAGCTCCTCACCGAGGAAGCCCTTGCTACCGCGATCGACCAGCATGCCCATCACCCCGGGATTCCCACGGTGCGCGCGCTGCTCGCCAACGCTGACCGCCGCCACGAATCCCCCGGGGAGACCAGGCTGGCCCACTCGATGCGTCTGATCGGCTACCGGTTCACGGCACAGGCGCCCCTACCGGGCGGACGCGGATACCGCGGCGACTTCCTCCTGGACGGGGAACCTGTCGTCGTCGAGTTCGACGGGTTGGGCAAGTACGCGCTGGCCACGCCGACTGCCGCTGCGGGCAGCCCCGCCGCCCACCGGCAGAACCTCGCCGCCGAGAAACGCCGCGAGGAGGACGTCCTGCGCAGGTCGGCCCACGAGTTCGTCCGGTTCACCTGGTCGGAGGTCGACAACCTCCCGCTCGTCCGAGAGCGAATCGACGCCGCCGTGGCACGCGCAAGGCTGCGCCGTCCGGCCTGACGTGACCACGCGGCATACCCAGGAGCTCGGCAACAGGACCTGTCCCGCCGTCCCAGCACAGGAAGGTGAATGGTGGACAGGTTGCAACCTGTCCACCATCACCCAAGCTTTGCTAGCAAAGGTTGCTGCGTGACAACGCAGCAGCAGCGGGGAGGGTCAGCGGCCGTCCATGGCGACGTAGTCGCGCTCGGTCGCACCGGTGTAGATCTGGCGCGGACGGCCGATCTTGGTCTGCGGGTCCTCGATCATCTCGCGCCACTGGGCGATCCAGCCCGGGAGCCGACCGAGGGCGAACAGCACGGTGAACATGCGCTCGGGGAAGCCCATCGACTTGTAGATCAGGCCGGTGTAGAAGTCGACGTTCGGGTAGAGCTTGCGCTCCACGAAGTAGTCGTCCTCGAGCGCCCGCTGCTCGAGCTGCAGGGCGATGTCGAGCAGAGGGTCGGAGACGCCGTCCTTGGTGAGGATCTTGTCGGCGGTCTTCTTGATGATGGCGGCGCGCGGGTCGTAGTTCTTGTAGACCCGGTGGCCGAAGCCCATCAGCTTGACCCCGTCCTCCTTGTTCTTGACCTTCTTCACGAAGGTGTCGACGTCGCCACCGTCCTGGTGGATGGTGTTGAGCATCTCGAGCACGGCCTGGTTGGCGCCACCGTGCAGCGGGCCGAACAGCGCGTTGATGCCGGCCGAGACCGAGGCGAAGAGGTTGGCGTTGGAGGAACCCACGAGACGCACGGTCGAGGTGGAGCAGTTCTGCTCGTGGTCGGCATGCAGGATCAGGAGCAGGTCGAGGGCCTTGACCATGTCCTCGTCCATGTCGTACGGCTCGGCCGGGAACCCGAACGTCATGCGCAGGAAGTTCTCGGGCAGCGACAGCGAGTTGTCGGGGTAGAGGAACGGCTGTCCGACCGACTTCTTGTAGGCGTAGGCCGCGATGGTCGGCAGCTTGGCCAGCAGGCGGACCGTGGAGATCTCGACCTGCTCCTTGTCGAACGGGTCGAGGCTGTCCTGGTAGAACGTCGACAGCGCGGACACGGCGGACGACAGCACCGGCATCGGGTGGGCGTCACGCGGGAAGCCGCCGAAGAAGGCCTTGAGGTCCTCGTGCAGCAGCGTGTGGCGCCGGATCTTCTGGTCGAACTCGTCGAGCTCGGTCTGGCTCGGCAGCTCGCCGTAGATCAGCAGGTAGGACACCTCGAGGAAGCTCGACTTCTCGGCGAGCTGCTCGATCGGGTAGCCGCGGTAGCGCAGGATGCCCTCGTCACCGTCGATGTAGGTGATGGCGCTGCTGCACGACGCGGTGTTGACGAACCCGGAGTCGAGGGTGACGTTGCCGGTCACCTTCATCAGCTTGGAGACGTCGTACCCGTCGTTGCCCTCGGCCGCCTTGACCAGCGGGAGGTCGAGGGTCTTGCCCCCGGCAGTCAGGGTGGCGCCAGCGGTTGCGTCAGTCATCCGAAATCCATCCTCCACGTCGTGCGGGCGCCCGGATCTGGTGTGCGTGCCGGGCGCTTCTCGCGCACTGCGACGCTACCCCAACACACGGGGCCGCCGGGAATCGGCCCGGCTACCTGGCGAGACGCTCGGCGGCCGCGGCGATGCGTTCGTCGGTGGCGGTGAGGGCGATGCGCACGTGCTCGCGCCCAGCCGCGCCATAGAAGCTGCCAGGAGCCGCGAGTATGCCGCGTGCAGCCAACGCGTCGATGGTCGCCCAGGCGTCCTCGCCCCGGGTCGCCCACAGGTAGAGGCCTGCGTCGGAGTGGTCCACCCGCAGGCCGAAGGCCTCGACGGCCGCACGCAGGATGGTGCGTCGCGCGGCATACCGGGCCTTCTGCTCGGCGACGTGGGCGTCGTCGCCGAGGGCGACCGTGAGGGCCTGCTGCACGGGCCAGGGCACGATCATCCCGGCATGCTTGCGGACCTCGAGCAGCCGGCGCACGAGCGTCACGTCGCCGGCCACGAAGGCGGCCCGGTAGCCCGCGAGGTTGGACTGCTTGCTCAGCGAGTAGACGGCCAGGAGTCCCTCGTGGCTGTCGCCGCAGACCCGCGGGTCGAGGATGCTCGGCGTCGTCGGCACGCGGGGGTCACGCTCGGAGTCGGGCCGCCAGTCGAGCTCGGCGTAGCACTCGTCGCTGGCCACGACCACGCCGTGCTGGCGCGCCCAGGCCACGACCTTGGCGAGGTGCTCCAGACCGAGGACCCGACCGGTCGGGTTGCTGGGACTGTTGAGCCACAACAGCTTCGGCGTGGTGGCAGGGGTCAGGGGACCCAGCGCGGCCAGTCCGTCGACGACCTGGGGTCGCGCCCCGGCCAACCGGGCACCGACGTCGTAGGTCGGGTAGGCCACGCCAGGGAAGCCCACGATGTCACCGGCGCCGAGACCGAGCAGCGTCGGCAGCCACGCCACGAGCTCCTTGGACCCGATCGTCGGCAGGACGCCGTCCGGGTCGACGCCGGGCACACCGCGACGTCGGGCGAACCACGAGGCCACCGCCTCGCGCAGCGCGGGCGTGCCGTAGGTCTGGGGGTAGCCCGGTGCGTCCGCGGCGTCGCGGAGGGCGTCCTGCACGACCGCCGGCGTCGGGTCCACGGGCGTGCCCACGGACAGGTCGACCAGACCGCCACCCGGCTCCCCATCAGCGCCCGGCCCACCACGAGCGAGACTCGCCCGCTCCTTGTATGGAGCGAGCGAGTCCCAGGGAAAGTCAGGCAGGACGCGCAGGCCCTCGCCGCCGATCACCCGTCGATCACTCGTCGTGGGACTGCGGCGGCAGGTCGGCGATGAGCGGGTGGTCCTTGGGGATCAGGCCGAGTTTGGCCGCACCGCCGGGGCTGCCGAGGTCGTCGAAGAACTCGACGTTGGCCTTGTAGTAGTCGGCCCACTGCTCGGGGGTGTCGTCCTCGTAGTAGATCGCCTCGACCGGGCAGACCGGCTCGCACGCACCGCAGTCGACACACTCGTCCGGGTGGATGTAGAGCGACCGCTCACCTTCGTAGATGCAGTCGACCGGACATTCCTCGATGCAGGCCTTGTCCTTGAGGTCCACACAAGGCTGGGCGATCACGTACGTCATGGCGCACATACTATGCGGCCCATGTCGACCGACGTCAGCAACCTCCCCCTGGGGTCCCGAGTCGTGGTCAGGTGGCGGCTGGAGACCGCCGATCCGGCCACCGGGGCAACCCTCACCGACGCGGTCGGCACCCTCGTCGGACGCGATGACGAGACCGTGTCGGTGGAGACGTCGCGCGGCCCGGTGACCATCGAGCTGCACCGGATCACCGCGGCCAAGGAGATCCCGCCCAAGCCGTCGCGCCGTGGCGCCGCCCACCTCGCCCTCTCGATCGAGGACCTCCAACGCGTGATGACCCCCTCCTGGGGTGCCGTCGAGCGGAGCACCCTCGGCGACTGGGCGCTGCGCGCCTCCGCCGGCTACACCCAGCGCGGCAACTCGGTGGTGCCCGTCGGCAGCCCCGGCAAGCCCCTCGTTGACGCCGTCACCGAGGTCGAGGCCTGGTATGCCGCGCGCGGGCTCCCTGCGAAGTTCGCCCTCGCCGGGCCGCAGGGCTTCGACCCCGCAGGCGACCCGTTGGGCGCGCTGCTGCTGCGCCGGGGGTATGCGGTCGGGAGCCGCACGCTGAACCTCACGGCGGCGAGGGAGACCATCGCCGCCGCGGACCCCGGCGGGCCGACGGTGATGGTCACCTCGGAGCCCAGCCCCGCGTGGCTCGAGGTGTACCGGCGTACCCGGGCGACGGTGCCCGGCGCCACGGAGGCGGTGCTGCGTGACAGCCCGCGCGTCCTCTTCGGCAGCATCGCGCCGGGCGGTGGCCTGTCGCAGCAGCTGGGCCTGCGTGCCGCGGACGCAGCGGGGACGACCCCGATTGCGTTGTCACGCATCGGGATCGGCGCCGGCTGGGCCGGCCTGGGCGCGGTCTGGACGGACCCGGCATACCGGGGACGCGGCCTGGCCGCGCACCTCACCGCCGGGCTGGCCGTGCGGCTCCGGGAGGAGGACATCGCCCTCATCCACCTCCAGGTGGAGCACGACAACGAGACGGCCATCCGCCTCTACCGACGGCTAGGCTTCGACGTGCACTCGTCCTACGTCTACCTCACCCAGGGCTGACCGCCGCCGAAACCAGCTGGCGCGCATCCCGGCGCGGAAGACAGGCTTGCGTCATGACCTCCCGCATCTCGCACACGACCGTCGACTCCCGCAACGCCCACGACCAGTCGGTCTGGTGGGGCCAGGTCCTGGGGTTCTCCGAGGACCCCCGCGACCCCAACCTGCCCGGGCACGAGGAATGCATGATCTTCTCGCCGGACGGGCGTCAGCGGGTGCTGTTCATCGAGGTGCCCGAGGGCAAGACGGTCAAGAACCGGGTCCACTTCGACCTGTGGCCGACCGACCGGACGATGAACGAGGAGGTCGACCGGCTGCTCGCCGCCGGCGCGACGCTGGTCCACGACCTGCGCGACCACCACGGACCGGGCACCGGCTGGGTCACGCTCGCCGACCCCGAGGGCAACGAGTTCTGCGTGCTCCGCAGCGAGTCCGAGCGTCCCGACCCCTACGCCCAACTCGTGACCTGACCAGCCGCCACGTCGACCGGGGACACGACGCGCTGGCGGCGGGGCCTCAGCTGGCGCTCGGGTGGGTGCAGGTCACCTTGTCCTCGGGGATGTAGTGCGTGGAGAAATTCGACGTCCGCACCGTCCTGCCGCCCTTCTTGAAGACCCTGGTGACCGTCACGTCGAAGCCGGTGCTCGGCGACTGCGTGACGCAACCCGGCCTGTCGTCGACGATCGTCTTGGGTTGCACGACGTTGCGGCGCGGTCCCTTGACGGACTCGATGTCCCAGACCTTGGTGCCGTGGAAGGTCACCGTGATCGAGCTCGAGGACACGGTTGCCTGGATGAGGATCGCGTGGCCCGTGTCGTTGGTCCACTTCTGGTCGACGTCCGGCCAGGAGACCGTCGCCTCCCGGCCCTCCGGATAACGGGAGATGTAGAAGCTGTGCGGCAGGTACTGGTCGATCCGCACGCCCGAGAAGAAGGCTGCGTTGAACGTCGTGGTGGACACCTGCGAGACGCCGCCGCCGTAGTCCTTCTTGAGCCGGCCGTCCTCGATGACGGGCGCCGACATGTACCCCTTGGCCGCGGTGCGCTGCCCCAGGGTGGCGTTGAGACTGAACTGCTCACCGGGACCGACGTACGTGCCGTTGAGGGTGCGCGCCGCGATGGTGATGTTGTTGGTGCGCGGCGGGTTGTAGGGGAAGTTCGTCGTGAAGGTCGAGACCACCTCGCGCGGCTTGATCTGCTCGGCCTCCGCGGTCGTCAGCTTGGGCTGCACGACCGTCGTGACGACCGTGGCGGTCCGGGCCGGGTCGGTCATGGCCGGAACGAAGGCCGCGACCACGGACTTCTCCTCGAGGGTCGCCCCCGCCGCAGCAGGGAGCACGACGATCTTGCTGCCCTTGAAGGTGATCTTGGCGTCCCGCGGCTTCGCCTCGAGTCCGGCGGCAGCGGCAGCCTTGCGCACTGCCGCAACGAGTTTCGCGTTGTCGACCACTGGCGCGAGCTTGCCCGTGGTGTCAGCCTGCATCGAGATGCTGGGCGCGTAGGCAGCAGGCGCGACCGCGAACGACTTTGCTCCGACCTTGACCACCACCGGCCCCGACATGGCCGGAGTGGCGAACTCGGCCACCGCCCTGTCGACCTCCTCGGCCGACACGGTGGGGGCAACCTCGTGCAGGCGCGGCGCGATGTCCGACCTGGTCGGCCATCGGGCGGCCACCTCGTCGGCCGTCTCCTCGACCGAGAGCGTGGCGCCCGTCTCGGGCCTGACGACGGCGACCTTCCCGGCCGGGAACGTGATCGCCCCCTGCACCACCGGGCTGTCCAGGGTCTTCTCGGCACCCTTCACGRCAGCCTCGAGCCGGGCTCGGTCCACGGTGGTCTCGAGCTTCTCGTCGGAACCACCGGTGAGCTTGTCCCAGAGGTCCGCCGGCTGGGCGCTGAACCCGGACAGCCCGTCGACCGTGCCGGAGTAGTCGATCGCCAGCCCCGCAGTCCTGGGGTCGATCTCGAAGGTCTTGTCACCGGCCTTGAGGGTCAGCTTGGCGCCCTCCTTGGCCGCCAGTGCCCGGCGCAGCGTGCTCTCGGCCGAGTGGGGAGACATGCCTCCCACCGGCACGCCTGCGACCGTGGAGTTGGCCGGGATGTGCCGGCCGAGGAACCACGCCATGCCCAGGTAGCCGGCCAGCAGGACCGCCACGGCGACCCCGAGACGCAGCGCCGATGAACCGCTGTCCTTCACGGGTGGACTCCCATCACTTCAGCGCCTGGTAGCGGCTGCGGTAGTACACCAGCGCATCTGCGGGGTGCTCGTTGCTCGACAGCGAGACTACTTCGCCCAGGACGATGCTGTGGTCTCCAGCGGGGTGCACGGCCGTGGTCCTCAGCTCGATCGTGGCAAGGGCGTCGTCCAGCAGCGCGACCCCGGTCGCCGGGCCGCGACCGTGCGCGATCCGGTCGAGCTGGCCGTGGAGGGGTCGCCCCTGCGTGGACAACCAGTCGGCGACAGGTCGCTGGGCCGCCGCCAGCACGCTGATCCCCCACACCCCCGACTCGATGATCGCGTCGTGGAACCGCGCATCCACCTCGACGCACACGAGCACGAGCATGGGGTCCATCGACACCGACGTGATGGCGTTCGCGGTCATGGCGTGGTCGTGTCCCCCGCTGAACGTCGTGAGGACGGCGACCCCGGTGGCGAACCGCCCCATGGCCAGCCGGAACTGGTCGGGATCGACGGGTCCCACCTCCAGCGGCAGCGCGGAGTCACCCGAACCCCCCGCCTCCAGCGGGCTCATCGCGGCCCGCCCAGGAGCCCGGTATGCCGCGTGGTCGCCTCGGTGCCGCGTGGCACCTCGTTCGTCGCCCGGCGCGTCGCGAGTCGTCCGGTGGCCGGGTCGAGCAGGGCGAAACCCTCTCGACCGGGGAGTCGCGCTGCGATGTCGTTCGACAAGGCGTAGGTGTCGCCGGTCTCCGCCACGGTGACCTGCGTGACGTGCTGGCGCAGGGCGTCCGCCTGCACGGGCACCAGTGCGGGGTCGACCACCACATGGGTCACGAGGTCGTCGAGGACGACCGACGGCGGGTACTCCCCGTCGGGGTCGGGCAGGGACCAGCCGGTGCCGACCGGCGCGTGCTCTGCCAGCCACTCGCGGTCCTCCCGCGCCCACGATGCCGGCGTCAGCACGGCATACACGGGCGGCCGTTCGGCCTCGGGCAGGGTGCGGAGGGCCGCGCAGGTGACCCGGTGCGTCTGGATGTGGTCGGGGTGGCGGTAGCCACCCTGCTCGTCGTAGGTGACGACGACGGCCGGACGGACCCGCCGCACGACCTCGGCCACCAGGTCGGCGGCCTCGTCGAGGTCGGCGTTGACGAACGCGACCGGGTTGGCAGCGCTGGGCGTGCCCGCCATGCCTGAGTCGCGGTAGCGCGACAGAGCCCCGGTCCCGGCGTCCTCCCCCAGCACCTCGTGGGTCACTCCGAGCGACTCCATGGCGGCTCGGAGCTCGGCGCGGCGATGGGGCCCGAGCGCGTCCTCGTGGGCCGCGTCCAGGTGCAGCAGCTCGGGTGGGATGACTTCACCCTCCTCGCCCAGGGTGCAGGTCAGCACGTGCACGGGGTGGCCGGCCCGCACGTAGTGGGCCATCGTGAGGCCAGCCGTCAGCGTCTCGTCGTCGGGGTGGGCGTGGACGAACAGCAGCGGCTCGGGGGGGACGGTCACGGCGCTATTTCACACCCACGGTGGCGAGGTCGACGAACCCGCCCAGTGCCTCGTTGGCGCTCAGCCCGGTGACCGAGCTGCCGGCGACGTACAGCGCCTTGCGCTGCGCGAGGGCGATGAAGATGCCGCGCTCGGCCAACGAGGCGTCGAGGGCACCCCACGCCGTCGCCTGGCTGCCGAGGTCGTGCAGGGCCCCGATCCGGGTGATCTCCTTGTTGACCGCCTCATCGGAGAAGCCGCCGAAGTCGCGGCCGTTGCCGTTCTTGGTCACGTTGATCCGGCTGTCGAACAGGGGCGGGATCACCGTGGACGCGGAGGGCCACGCGGGCGCCCAGTTGGCCCAGAAGACGTCCGTCTGGTCCGTGCGGCCCGGGGCCGACACCTCGGCGAAGTAGTCCTTGGCGATCGGCTGTAGCTGGACGGCAAAGCCCGCCTCCTCCCACCCGTTGACGAGGGCGGCCAGGGCCTTGTCGGACGTCGGCGTCGACCGGTAGGCGACCCGGACCTTGACCGGGAGGGTCAGTCCCGACTCCTGCAGCGCCGCCCGTGCCCGCGCGGCGTCACCCGAAGGACCGGACCCGACGGGATCGACGTCGCTGTGTCCGGGCAGCGACGGACCGATCAGGGTGAAGGCCGAGCTCGCGGCACTCGCGCCGCCGAGGGCCGTGACGTAGCCCTCGCGGTTCGTGGCGAGCGCCAGGGCCTGGCGCACCTTGGCGTTGCGCATCACGCCCTTGACGACGTTCGGCGCCAGGTAGTCCACGAACGGTGCCGAAGGGTTGACCGACCGGGCCGAGAGGGCTGCGTCGGAGAGGATGTGCTGCTGCATCGCCGGGGGCGCCGAGTCGAGGGTCACCGACTGACTGTTGCCCTCGTCGTCGTTGATCACCCGTTGCGCCGCGGTCTGTGACTCCGTGCCCTCGACGTAGTCGATGGACGCCGGCTTTGCCTGGCGGATGGGGTCAGATCCCTTGTCCCACTTGGGGTTTCGCACGAAGATGCCGCCAGAACTCGGGTCCCACGCCCCCTTGAGCTGGTAGGGCCCGTTGGAGAACACGGCATACGTGCCGTCCTTGCCCTTGTCCTGCGACTGCTTGAAGGGCGCGAAGACGGGAAGCGCGACGACCTGGTTGAAGTCGGCCATCGGGGTGCTCAGCCGGAAGGTGACGGTCGAACCGTGGCAGGACACCGCCTTGTCGAAGGCCGCCTGGCCCTTGGCGTCCTTGGCATCGGGACCGGAGTAGGTGGAGGTCCCGTCCGCCTTGCGGGGGATGTCGAGGTAGGCCAGCGGGTAGTTCAGGCCTTCGGAGGCAAACGGCTCGGCGAAGGACCGTGAGGCCCCGTAGCGCACGTCCTCGCACGTGACCGGCGACCCGTCCTGCCAGGACACGCCACCGCGGAGGGTGAAGGACCAGATCTTCAGCGTGGGGTCGACCGTCCCCGCCGTGGTGGCGAGGTCACCCTCGACCGTGCGCTGGCGGGCTGCGTCGGGACCCGCGGGGAACGCCGTGAGGGTGCGCGCGAACACCCTGCCCGCGAAGGCGATGTCCTGCGCGGTCGACAGGCGCTGCGGGTCCCAGGTCGCGACCGGCCCCAACGACAGGACCGACAGCCGGCCCGCCTCTGCGGCGCCGCTGTCGCGGTCAGGTCCCACTGCAGTGCAGCCGGACACCCCGAGAGCGGCAACGGCGGCACCCACGGCGAGCGTCCGGACCCTGCGACCCCGGTGCCCGAGGACGCCGCCCCGGAGGGCGACCGTCCTCGGGATCCGCTGTACCTCCATCGCTCCCGGCACGCGCTCAGGCGTTGCGGGCCCGAGCCGCGCTGCGGGCGCGCACGGTCTGGTCGAGCTCGACCTTGCGGATGCGGACCGCCTCGGGCGTGACCTCGACGCACTCGTCCTCGCGGCAGAACTCGAGCGACTGCTCCAGGCTCAGCTTGCGCGGGGGCACGATCTTCTCGAAGTTGTCCGAGGAGGAGGCGCGCACGTTGGTGAGCTTCTTCTCCTTGGTGATGTTGACGTCCATGTCGTCGGCGCGGGAGTTCTCGCCGATGATCATGCCCTCGTAGACCTCGGTGGTCGGGTCGACGAACAGGGTGCCCCGCTCCTGCAGGTTGACCATGGCGTACGCCGTCACGACACCGGTGCGGTCGGAGACGAGCGAGCCGCTGGTGCGGGTCGTGATGGGGCCGAACCACGGCTCGTAGTCCTCGAACACGTGGTGGGCGATGCCCGTTCCGCGGGTCTCGGTGAGGAAGAGCGTGCGGAAGCCGATGAGTCCGCGCGACGGCACGAGGAACTCCATCCGGACCCAGCCGGTGCCGTGGTTGGTCATCTGCTCCATGCGGCCCTTGCGAGTGGCCAGGATCTGGGTGATCGGGCCGAGGAACTCCTCGGGGGTGTCGATCGTGAGGCGCTCGACCGGCTCGTGGGTCTTGCCGTCGACCTGACGGGTGACCACCTGCGGCTTGCCGACGGTCAGCTCGTAGCCCTCACGGCGCATCTGCTCGACGAGGATGGCCAGGGCGAGCTCACCGCGACCCTGCACCTCCCACGTGTCGGGGCGCTCGGTGTTGAGGACGCGCAGCGACACGTTGCCGACGAGCTCCTTGTCGAGGCGGTCCTTGACCATGCGGGCGGTGACCTTCGAGCCCCGGACCCGACCGACCATGGGGCCGGTGTTGGTGCCGATGGTCATGGAGATGGCCGGCTCGTCGACGGTGATGACGGGCAGCGGGATGGGGTTCTCGGCGTCGGCGAGGGTCTCGCCGATCATGATCTCGGGGATGCCCGCGATGGCGATGATGTCGCCGGGGCCTGCCGACTCGGCGGGCTTGCGCTCCAGGGCCTCGGTCATCAGCAGCTCGGTGATCTTGACCCGCTCGACGGTGCCGTCGACCTTGCACCAGGCGACGAACTGGCCCTTGCGGATGGTGCCGTTGTGCACGCGCAGCAGGGCGAGGCGGCCGAGGAAGTTGGAGGCATCGAGGTTGGTGACGTGGGCCTGCAGCGGAGCCTCGTCGTCGTAGACCGGCGCGGGGATCGTCGACAGGATCGTCTCGAAGAGCGCCTCGAGGTCCTCGGCGTCCGGCAGGCCGCCGTTCTCGGGGCGGTTCATGGACGCGCGGCCGTTCTTGGCGGAGGCGTACACGATCGGGAACTCGATCTGGTGCTCGTCGGCGTCGAGGTCCATGAACAGCTCGTAGACCTCGTCGACGACCTCGGCGATGCGGCTGTCGGGGCGGTCGACCTTGTTGATGCACAGGACGACGGGCATCTTGGCCGCGAGCGCCTTGCGCAGCACGAACCGGGTCTGCGGGAGCGGTCCCTCGGAGGCGTCCACGAGGAGGACCACGCCGTCGACCATGCTCAGGCCACGCTCGACCTCGCCACCGAAGTCGGCGTGCCCGGGGGTGTCGATGATGTTGATGGTCGCACCGTCGGGCAGGCCCGCCTCGGCGGCCGCCTTGCCGGCGTAGTGGATCGCGGTGTTCTTCGCGAGGATCGTGATGCCCTTCTCGCGCTCCAGGTCGCCGGAGTCCATCGCCCGCTCGTCGACGTGCTGGTGCTCGCCGAACGCACCGGCCTGCCAGAGCATCTTGTCGACCAGAGTGGTCTTTCCGTGGTCAACGTGGGCAACGATGGCGACATTGCGGATGTCACCGCGGGTCTTCATAGGCATGAGCACCATTGTCTCAGGCTTTCGAGCACGCGCTGACCATGCGCGCCTGCGCGCGTGAGCACGCCCACACCACCGCTCGGGGCGGGGTATGCCGCGTGGCCCGGCCCC